>JAHCIE010000237.1 GCA_026129385.1 Anaerolineae bacterium | reverse complement strand
ATCCGTTGCAGCCCTGGCGCTGCTGTTGATGGCAGTGGGGGCGGCGAGCGCCCAGGGACCGGCTCCCCAGAATGTGACCGACATCCCCCTCCCGGTGGACCAAACGATCAGCACCCCCGGCACGGCCTTCGCTATCAATAACACGGGCGTGGGCCAGAGCGCGGTCGGTGTTGCCGGTCGCACGGATCAAGGGTACGCGGGTGTGGTCGGCTATAGCGCCACGCGCTACGGGGTCTTCGGGTTGAGTAACTCGAACATTGACGCCGGGCTGTTCGGGCGGAACGATAGCACGGGTGTCGGCATTCTGGGACGTAGCAATCAAGGCATCGGTATCGTCGCCCAGAGCGGCTCCAACGCTGCTCTGCTCGCCCAAAGCTCGTCGAGTGTGGGCGTTCTGGCGCGCAGCGATGCCAGCCATGCCCTACGGGCAGAGGGCACGGCGGACGCCGGCGTGTGGGCCACGACTCCCGCCTTTGATAGGGCTGCCATCTGGGGTGAGCACCTCGGTAGCGGGCTTGGCTATGGCGTTGTCGGTGTCACCCAGTCCGGCCACGCGGTCCGCGGCCAATCCTTCAATGGCCAGGGTGTCCTGGGGATAGGGACTTCGGTGGGTGTCGAGGCGGTAGGGACAGCGACCGGCGGCATGGGTCTCTTTGCCCACGTGGATGGTTCATCGTCGGCGACGGCGATTCGAGCCATCGCCGCCAACGGCAAGGGCTTGGACGTGACATCCAACAACGACAATGCGATTCGCGCCACGGCCGTGAACGCCGATGTCATCGAAGTGTCCTCGACCTCGAAGAGCCGCG
This sequence comes from Anaerolineae bacterium, assembly GCA_026129385.1. GTDB lineage: Bacteria > Chloroflexota > Anaerolineae > Epilineales > JAHCIE01 > JAHCIE01. The sequence continues at coordinate 4,708 of JAHCIE010000237.1, read as the reverse complement.
CGGGCTTGTACGCCCACTACGACAACGCCAGCCAGGACGGCTACGGCGTCTACGCCTCGGCGCGGGCTGGTACGGCGGTTTATGGCAAGAGCAGTGGCGGCGATGCGATTGTCAGTGTCTCCTCGAAGTCGGGGGCGTCGGGCCTGTATAGCTCCTTCGATGGCAGCGAGGACCGGGGCAACGCGGCCTACTTTGATGGGCGCGTCGAGGTGAATGGGACGCTGGCTAAGAGCGCAGGGTCGTTCAAGATCGACCACCCGCTGGATCCCGCCAACAAGGTCCTACAGCATTCCTTTGTCGAAAGCCCGGACATGATGAATGTCTATAACGGCAACGTTGTCACCGACGCGAAGGGTGAGGCCGTGGTGACGTTGCCCGACTATTTCCAGGCCCTTAACCGCGACTTCCGGTATCAACTCACACCTATCGGGCAGTTCGCGCAGGCCATTGTAGCGAAGGAGGTGGAGAATAACCGCTTCGTGATCCAGACCGACAAGCCCTCGGTCAAGGTCTCGTGGCAGGTAACGGGCATCCGCCAGGATGCTTACGCGCGGTCTCACCCCATCGTGGTGGAGGCAGAAAAGCCGGCAGCGGAGAAGGGGTACTATCTGAATCCGGTGGAGCTGGGTCAACCAGCGTCGACCAGTGTCAACTGGGTGCGTCGGCCGGAGATGATGAAGCAGCGCGAGGCCGAGAAGGCGGGACTGAGCGAGCGCTAGCCGCCGGGGAGGTGGTGCAAAAACGGGGCAGGCCCAGGCCTGCCCCGTTGCGCATCGTGAAGTGAGAACTCAATCGTGGACCCAGACCCAGGTGCCGGGGTTGTCGGCGGTCGCCCATACGGAGTTGGCGCCAGGCGGCACGACTGGGCCGCTCCAGGTGAACAGGAACTTGGAGTCTGACGGCGACAGGTTCACACAGCCGTGGCTGCGCGTCTGGCCGAAGACGTCGTGCCAATACGCCCCGTGCAGGGCATAGCGCTGGTAGAAGTACATCGACCAGGGGACCTCGTCCAGGGTGTAGGGGTCATTGAGGTCGTCGCCCTTGGGCTTGGCTTTGGCCTCATCAGTGGTTGGCTGCCCGCCGGCCATCGTGTGGCTGACGTGCTTCTCGTAGATGCGGAACAGGCCCTTGGCCGTGGGCGTCTTGCCCTTGCCCGACGAGGTCAAGGTGGCGAACACCGGCGTATCGCCCTCGTAGGCGACGACGGTTTGCTGCGTCAGGTTGACATCAACCCACTTCTCGTCGGGGCCAACTTGCGCTGGCCGCTGAGTGAGTTTCACAGGACGGACGAACTCGCCCCAGATGTACTGGCCGTCGGCGATGCGATAGTAGCCATTCGTGCCATCGAACAGGCCAACGGGCGTGTAACGCGAAAGCGAGCCGAGATAGGTGCCGTTGGGGTTGGGCTGTTGCAGCACCCAGGTGTCGTTCTCGGTCACGAAGCCCAGGGTGCCGTGCTCATCGCCCTGGAAGCGGTAGCCCTCAAACTGGGTGACGGGTGGGAAGCGGACATCGCCGGCGTTCACCCACGTCCCATTGTGAAGGCGATACCAGCGCACACCATCGGCGACGGTGCTGCCCTTGACACTCAGCCAGGTATCCCAGTCGTCGAGGGCGCGAATGGGCCGCCCATTCGGGGCGTCGTAGGCCCAGGCGGGGCGAACGACCCGCGCCCACGTCGTGAACACAGCGGGGATATCTTCGCCGTTGGGCAGCGGCTGATTGGCGTTCTGGTCAGCTGCGACGTGCGGCGCAGCCCACAGCAGCATCAGAAAGACAATCAGAGCGGGCGCGATTCGTCGGATCATGCGACTTCCTCCAACATAAACAAGTCCGGAGATGATGGGTAGATTATAGCACAGAATCGTGCATTTGGGCGGGTGAACCTCGGCGGTGACATGCCGACCCGGCAGACTTGCTACTACAACGCATAACGGCCGCCCAAAGTTTCGTTCCTGGCGAGAATCGCGCTGCGCCCCTCAAGAGATCGTGGCGTGCGGGGGTTTAGGTCAGGCGAAGCCAATGCGGGGTGAAAGGTGGGATTCACAACATTTTCACGAACACGCCCGTATCGACGCCCGTACCTGGCGCGTTCAAGAGGGTGAAATTCATCGACGCACTCATCAAGGAACTTCGGAATGACCACTCAGGCTCGCTCGCTTGGCGCTCCGCTCGACGGAGCGGCGATTCTTCGGTTTCTGTTGGCCCTGACCCTTGTCGCCCTCATTGTCGTGGGAGCGGCCTGGCTGGCCCTCACGCCGGCCTCTGTCTCTTCGGCGACGGGCGTCGTTGCCCAGAAATGGGTCGAGGCGAACGCGCAGGGGCGACCGGCCCAGTACTGGATTGAGGTCCAGGACGGGCGGCATATGCAACGCTGCGCCGTGGCAGCCTATCAGAGTCAATTGGTCGCGCAGTGGAATGTCCTACAGGTCGGGGAGAGCGCCAGCCTGACCTGCTACGGTCAGGGGGCGGTCAACCTGACACCGCCTTGAATTTTATCGCCTGGCTCGCGCCGGATACCATTCCGTCCAACAGAGGTAGTCGGGGGGCTACCTCTGTTGGATTCCTGGGCCTGTCGAGACCCCGATGTCGGGCAGGAACAGGCGGGGGACCATCAGTCGTACGATATCCGGCGGCAATGGGGTGGGCGATGGGCCGGGTGGCACGCGCGTTGGCGGCACGTAAGCGGGTAGGGTGGCGGTCGGTGGTGGTGGGATGAGGGTGGCGGTCGGTGGCGGGATGTGCGTGGCGGTCGGTGGTGGCATGGTAGGAGGCAGCGTGGCGATGGATACAGGGGTCGGCGTAGTATAGCCGCCGCCCGGCTGCGCCACGTCGGCCGTCCAGTAGTGCTTGAAGGTCGCGCCGGCGTTGTAGGCGTGGCCGACGCCCAGGTGGGCGAGATCCGGATGGAGGAGCAACATGCGATGGCCGTCACTCCGCATCCAGCCGGATACGACGTCGGCCGGCGTAGACTGGCCGCCGGCGATGGCCTCCCCGACCAGTTGGGCGGAATAGCCAACGTCGAGGAGCCGCTGCCATAAATCACGACCGTCTGACCCTGTATGGCTGAAGAAGTCACGAGTCGCCATATCGTCGCTGTGTTGTTGAGCGGCAATGACGAGACGGGTTTCGATACTCAGCGGACGCAATCCTCGACTGGTACGTTCGATATTGATGAGGCGCGTAATCTCCTGGACCTCCTCGGGTGTCGAGGCGGCGGCCGGCATGCACCACGCGACCACAAGCATGATGGCGACAACCAGGACCAGGAGCCTACTGCGCGGCGACGGTAGGGGCATGATCGCTCTTGATTCGTTTCTAGGGCGGCGAGCGCCGGGCACTCAGGTTCCGTATTGTATACGGCTAGCGCGCTGCCAGAATAACGGGCGCCAGTCTTAAATTTCCTGGCGGTTCCCGTCACGGTTCGGGTGACTGGATTGTATCTATTTCGTTACAACTGTCAACTCACACGGCAGCGGTTCCCCAGCGGGGGACCGCTGCCGTGTGCCTTGCAGTTCGCCAGCCCTTACGAGTCCGGTGGGGCGTAACCGTCGACTGGCTGCGACACTTCGACCGTCCAATAGTGGGAGTAGGTTGTGCCGCTGCGTTGGGCGTGTCCAACGCCGATCTGCGCGACGTCGGGCAGCAACAAGATGTGCTGGTGGTTGGGGCTGCCCATCCAGCCCCTGACGACATCGGCCGCCGAGCCGTAGCCCGCGGCGACGACTTCCCCGCCGAAGGTGGCCGGGTAGTCACTGCCGACGATACGCTCCCAGAACCCCCGACCGTCAGAGCCGGTGTGGCTGAAGATGTTGTGGGCGGCCATATCGTCGCTATGCTGCTGAGCCACGGTGGACAGCAGCGGGTCGAGACTGAGGATTGGCAGCCCGCGCGCCGCGCGCTCGTTGTTGATAAGGCGCGTCACTTCCTGGGCCTCGTCGGGCGCGGCCGTCAGGGTTGGCAGATGCCAGACGCCGAGGACGAGCCAGGCGGCCAGCAGCGTCAGGACAATCCCGCGATAGGTCCGAGCAGGCATGAGTCTGGTCTTCGCTCCGGTCTAGTTGGTGTTACGGCGAGACTCTGACTATCATACGCTTCAGATATGGAAATCATCCCACTCGTCGCCGAGACTCTACTCGACTATGAACGACTCGCCCCGTACCTCCGTCCTCGCCCTGTTGCTTGCCCAGGCTGAGGGTATGCCCCAGGCCCCGTGCCTGATCTGGCGCGGTCGGACTCTCACCTATCGCGATGTCCTGTCGGCGGCGTTGGAGGTAGCGGCCGGGTTACGCACGCTGGGTGTCAAGTCTGGTGAGCGTGTGGCTCTAGCCCTCGACAATGGCCCTCGCTGGGTGGGGGCCTACCTGGGCGTGGGCTTCGCCGGGGGCGTGGTCGTTCCCATCAATATCCAGTATCGGGCGCGCGAGCTGACCCATCTCCTGGTGGACTCCGCCGCGCGTGTCGTGGTGGCGGGCGGGGCCGCGCTGCCTGAGGTGATGGGGCTGCGCCACGATTTGCCCACCCTCCGTCACGTTGTGGCGGCCGAGGGCGAGGCGGTGGGCGCTGCGCCCTGGGCTGCCTTGCTCGGCCGCCACGCGGAGCCGGAACTACCGGCCGCGGACGATCTGGCTCTGCTGGTGTACACATCGGGGACGACGGGGCGGGCCAAAGGTGTCATGCTCAGCCACGGCAACCTTGCCGCCAATGC
>JAHCIE010000236.1 GCA_026129385.1 Anaerolineae bacterium | reverse complement strand
TCTATACGCGCTTCTTCGAGTTTGGGATGGGCCGCCTGCTGGACACCTGGCAGGCCGTGGCGGCGGCCGTGCCGGAGGCGCGGCTGCTGGTGGTAGGCGAAGGGCTGTTCGGCGAGGAGCGCGCGCTACTGGTGGAGGTGGCGCGGCGCGACCTGGGCGCATCGGTCGTCTACGCCGGCTGGCCGGGCGACGCCGCGCTGCCGGGCATCTTCGCCGCCGCCGATGTGGCCCTGTATCCCCTGGACGATACACTGGTCAATCGCACCAAATCACCCGCCAAGCTCCTGCAACTGCTCGGCGCGGGCGTGCCCGTCGTCGCCGACGGCGTCGGCCAGGCGACCGTCTACGTCGCCCACGGGCGTGGCGGTCTGCTCGTCGCGCCGGGCGCTCCGGCGGCGATGGCCGAAGCCGCCATCAGCCTGCTCCGCGATCCCGCCCGCCGCGCCATGTATGCCGCCGGGGCGCAGGCTTGGGTCGACGCCCATTACCGTTGGCCGTCCCTCGCTGCCCGGCTGGGGGCGGCGTATCGGGGGGAGACACCGGCGGGGGAATTGCCGTGACAACATTCCTGCGCCGTCCCCTCGTCGCGTGGCTATTGGTGGCGGCATGGATGGGCGTCATCTTCCTGTTCTCAGCCCAGCCGCAGCGGGCCGTCGCTCCCGGCCCCCTGTTCGACTATCTTTCCAAAAAGACTGCCCACCTGCTGAGCTACGCCATCCTCGCCGCGCTGACCTACCGGGCCGCGCGCCTCACCTGGCCCACAGCGTCGCGGGGGCGCGCCGCCCTGGCCGCCCTCGCCATCGCCGTCACTTACGCCATCAGCGACGAGGTCCATCAATCCTTCTCGCCGGGGCGCAACCCCTCGCCCGGCGACGTGGGCATCGACACCCTCGGCGCGCTGTTGGGGCTGGCGCTGGTCGTCGCCTGGCCCAGGCTATAGGGTTCGCCCGTCGTCTACGGCTGCCTGGGCGGTGTCATCGCGGTGGAGGGCGGCGCGCTGGTCGTCGCAGTCGCGGGCGGGATGACGATCCACATAATCAGGTAGGGCAGCAAGCCGGGGATGCCGCCCGGCATCAGGGCGATCAGGAAAGCGATGCGAAAGATCCACGGGTTCAGCCCGAAGAACTCGCCCAACCCGCCACAGACGCCGCCGATGATACGGTCGTCCCGCGAGCGGCGCAGCTTCTTGTCCATTGTTCAGTCTCCTCTCACCCCTAACGTCGCATGGCTGTGTTGACAGCCCCTATCCATCTCACCATACTGTACGCACGTCACCGTGCCGGGTTGCACACCTCGGCCGCACCCTGAAAGAGACCCCATGCCCACGCCACGCTTGCCTCGCATCCTGTCCGTCCTATGCTACGCCGTCCGCGACGGCCATGTGCTCATGATGCACCGCCGCAAGCAGCCTAACCTCGGCCTGTGGACCGCACCGGGCGGTAAGCTAGAGTGGGACGAGGCCCCCCACGCAACCGTCGTGCGCGAGATGCACGAAGAGACGGGGCTGACGGTGGTTAACCCTGCCCTGCGCGCCGTCATCACCGAGGTCTCACCCAGCGAAGACTATCAATGGATGATGTTCGTCTACGTCGCCCACGCCTTCGCCGGCGAGGTGGGCGAGACCCACGAGGGCGACCTGGCCTGGATACCCATCGCCGACCTGCCCGATCTGCCCACACCCGAGGCCGACCGCATCTTCGGCCCGCTGGTCCTGGCCGACGACGGCCATGTCCATGAGTTGAAGTTCAGCTACGACGAGCAGATTCGCCTCACGCGCTGGGAAGAAGCAGGCGCGGCATCGAAACCCAATGGCTGACGCTGGACGACGACGTGGATAGGCGACTCTACCATCGAGGAGGGTGCAATGCTTCGACGACGCATGATTGTCTGGGCCGTGGCGCTGGGACTCGTGGTGACTCTGCTGGGCGCGGTGGTGTGGGGTGGGGCGGCCGCCGCGACGCAGGGCGGGCCAGGCTATGCCAGCGTGCCCGGCCCCGCCTTCCAACCCCAATTCACTTCCACTAACTTCCGCTATTTCCACATGCAGGTGCGTAGCGAGAGCGACACGGGCTACTTTGTCGCGCCCGTCTATTTGCCCCAGGGCGCGCGCCTCAACGAGTTGACGGTACTGGGCTACGATGACGACCCCAGCAACGTCCTCAAGGCGACCTTCTACCGAGCGTACGGCGGGCGTGGCTTCATCGAGCAGATCGCCGAGCTTGACAGCAGCGGGGCCAGCGGCGACTTCGAGCGGTCGACCGACACTGACGTAGCGCGCTCGGTGGTAGACAATGAGCGCTATGGCTACTTCGTGGAACTGACGCTTCCCGCGCCCTCGGCAAGCAATCGCGGCCTGGTGCTATCGCGCGTGCGCGTGGGCTACGCCTATGCGTCGGCGCTGCCGCTGCTTCAGCGCAGCGCTCCCTGACCCAGGCGCGCCAGTGACATCGGCGAGCCGGGGCGCTAGCCGCTGGCGCCGCTCGCGGCGGCCCTGTGGCGCGGGACGTAGAAGTAGTGGGAGTGACGGCCGGTATCAAGAGGCTCGTAGCTATCGAGGATAGCGCGCAAGGTGTTGTCCGTCCAGCGCTCGACGGCGGTGGTCTGAGGAGGCCCGCCACTTGGCGGCGCGGCGGCCACAGCGCGTAGCCGCCGCTGAAGGTCAGTGTTCAACACAATGATCTTGAAATCCTGATGGCGGATGGGGTCCAGGAGGGCCGCCTCCGGCAGGCGGCCGGCTAGAATGAGCTGGGTGGCGAGGAAGGGATCGACCAGGAAATCCTTGCCCGCGTCATAGCCAAGTAGCAGATCCTCGTACAGGGCAAGACCATCCAGGCTGCGCAGCAAGGCCACGTCTTCGCGGTACGCCTCGTCACCGCTACGCAGGGCGGCGTAGTCAAGGACATCCCCGACATCGTACCAGGTACTGTAGACAAAGGGCAGCAAGATGAGACCGGCGCTGGCATAGGCCAGCCAACGCCGCGCGCCCATCAGGCTCCGCAGCGAGCCGAGGAGCAGCCCGAAGACGATGGACGCGGCGATGAACAGGTCGAACCAGCCGTTACGGCTGACGCCCGACCCTTGGGACCAGTAGACCCCCAGGCCGAGGGAGATGAGGAGGTAGAGCAGCGCCCAGGACCAGCGCGTCGCTCGCCACGGTACAATGAGCGCGGGCAGCAGGATAGGCCATAGCATGTCACGCCGAAACAGGTTGCCCACCTCGCGACCGACGCGGGCGAACGACTCCTGGCGATCGAAGTCGATCACGTTGGAGACGAACACACCCGCGGTCCAGGCCCACCATACGGCAAGGAAGGCCGCGCTGGCGGCGATGCCCGTGGCGGCGAAGGTCCAGAAGGCGCGGCGATTGGTGAATAGCAGCATGAGGGCGAGAGTCAGCGGAATGGGCAGCAAGATGTGCTTCACCGTCAAGCCGAGGACGCACAGCAGGGCGAGCGTGACGGCGCGCCAGGGTGTGACGGTCGGCCGCCAGCGCACATAGAGATACAGGGCTAACACCGAGAAGACGTGCCCCAGCAACTGCGGCTCGTGACTGGCTGCCCACTCGTTCGCCATGTGCGTCAGCAGCGCGACCCACAACAGAGCCGCCCCGAGCGCCGCCGGCCACTGGCGGGTCTCGCGGCGGACGATGGCGACAAGTAGCGCGCCGATGGTGAGCCAGGCCGCCAGGGAGATGACGCGCCCCGCCAGCAGGATGGAGCCGAAGACGGGCGCGAGCGCGGCGGTGACAAAGAACGAGGTCGGGGGGTAGTTGACCGGGATGATGGGCAGCGTCGGCCGCACCGGCGTGTACAACGGCTGCCCGGCCAGCAAGCGCGCCGTGTGGTAGGTGTTCCAGCCTTCGTTGTACGCGATGCTGGCGGGCGATGCCATCCGCACGATGGCGTAGATCGCAAAGGGCAGCGTCAGGGCCAGCAGCGCGGCCAGCAGCGCCACCTGGAAGACCAGCCGGCCGCGGCCGGCTGACGCGGCCGAGCCGTCGTCGGGGGTCGCGGTGGGCGGTGATTCGCGGTTGGGCATCGGGGCGTTGGGGCGTCGGACCTGACCGTCAGCGTCCGACCACGCGGTAGATCCAGTAGCCCGATGTGTGCACGGGGGCGATTGGCTCCCCCACGTCGACAGGCTCCAGTTGGAGGATAGGCGCAAGCAAATCGCGCCGTTTGTCGGTGAGCACGAGGTACGACCCCACGGGGGAATCAGACAGTCGCTCGACGCGCCGCTTTTCCAGGGGGATGCGTTCGAGGTCGCTCAGGGTGTCGAAGACGCGGTCGATGTTCATGCCGGTCAGCATGCGAACGTCTTTCAGGCCCCGGTCGGTGATGACCTCCGCTCCCTCGGCATGGGCCTGATGTCCCACCGCGATCATCTGCCACAGGCGAACGTTGCTGCGCCCGCTCGCGTACTGGTAGTCGTAATACTGCTGGAGTCGCCACAGGGGGTAAACGAGGCCGAGGACGATCAGGCCAACGGCCGTTAAGCCTACGGCCAGCTGTGCGCCCCGCGAGGTCAGACCGCCGGCGGTCGAGTGACCCGGGAGGGCCGCCGCGCGCGGCCAGGCCGCCAGCAACGCCGCCGCCAGGAGCGCGCCCACAGCCGCATAGGTGGCGGGCAGCAACGGCGCGAGGTAGCGCGCCTCGATGTAGGCGTTATAGCGACGGTTGAGGTAGGGGATGATCAGGCATGCCACCAGCCAGCAGGCCAGCGGTAGCCCGGCGCGGCGAGCCGTGTACGCCAGCGCCACGACGGCCATACCGCCCAGCAGGATGACCGGCGGGGAGAGGAGCAACCCGTCGCGCACCTCCGGCGGCAGGGCGGAGCGGAAGCTAGACGATGCCATCTCATAGCCGGCGAGCAGAAACCCCTGGACGTTGACCAGGTAGTCGGACAGGCTGGCCCCGCCCGTCCAGGCATAGGAGCGCGAGGCGGCCTGGTCGATGTTGGCGCCACCGCTGGTGAGGGTGAACAACACGATATTGCTCATGAACAGCAGGACCATGAGCGCGCCCAGCCACGCCCAGCCGGAACGCAGCCACGCCCGGCGCATGACGGCCACCCAAAGCCCCGCCCCCAGTATGATGACGACGATGGACGGGTGGGTCTGCCAGGCCAGGCCACCGAGGATACCGGCCGGCACGAGCCACCGCACCCGATCCCGGCGCACGGCCTCGCTGATCGCCAGCAAGAACAGGGCGACCCAAAAGGGCGACGTCGAGTTGGACCAGATGAGATGGCTGTTGACGACGATGGGGACGAAGGACACGGCCAGGAACGCGGCGGTGAGCAGACCCGCCAGACGTTGGAAGGCGGGGGCGTCAGCACGCTGATGGGCGGCCAGGCTGCGGCCCAGGAAGTAGCTCAGGCCGACGGTCAGGCTGCCGAGGATGAAGACCAGGAAACGCGGCCACAGCGCGCCCCCGCCGAGACGCATGCCCAGCGCGAGCAGGTAGTACAGGCCCGGCCCGTTGTACATGTCGTAGGAGACAATGGGCCAGTAGCCACCCTGGGCGATGCGCTGGGCGAACTCCATGTCGTGGATTTCGTCGGTGAACACGGGGATCGTT
>JAHCIE010000235.1 GCA_026129385.1 Anaerolineae bacterium | reverse complement strand
ACGGCGTAGACGCCAGTTACGCGCTAGTTCCATAGTCATTATTCGGTCTCCTGGTTAATTCACGCTGAAAATGTGGGTGACAGCGGTGGCGCCATTGCCACCCAGATTCTGCGCCAGCCCGACCCGCGCGCCCGCAACCTGGCTCGCGCCGGCGTCGCCGCGCAGTTGCGTGACGATCTCGACGGCCTGATACAGGCCGCTCGCGCCGACCGGATTACCGCGCGCCTTGAAGCCGCCCAGGGTGGCGATGGGAATGCGACCCTCGCGGCCAATATCGCCCGTCTGGCCGAGCTTGATGCCCTGGCCCCGCGCCGCGAAACCGCACGCTTCGAGACTCAGCGCGGCCAGGATGCTGTAGGCGTCGTGCAACTCAGCCACATCCACGGCCTCGGGGCTAAGCCCCGCATGGGTGTAGGCCGCATCCGCCGAGCGGCGCGCCGCGCCGAGGCTCAGCACGTCGTCGCGATCGGTCAGGGCGACACTATCCGTCGCCAGGGTTGAGGCCAGGACGCGAATGCCGACGTGGCCCAGGGCGCGAGCGTGGTCGGTGGCGACCAGTACGACGGCCGCTGCACCGTCGGCCAGCGGTGCGCCGTCGAGGAGGTTGATAGGGGTGGCGACCATCTTCGCCTGGCGGTAGGCCTTTTCCGTGACCTGGTTGCGGTACATGGCGAAGGGATTGGCGGCGGCGTTGCGGTGGGCGTTGACCGGGAAGGCGGCGAAGTCGCCCACCTCCAGCCCGTACTGGTGTAGATAACGCTGCATGAGCATGGCGCTCTGAGCCATAGCGGTGATGCCCTGCGCGGCCTCGTAGTCGCCCTGACTGCCGGTGGCCAGCCCCGCTTCGGCAGCGTCTGGCAGGCGGTCGGTCATCTTCTCTACGCCTACCACCAGGGTAACGTCGGCGGACCCGCCGGCGACGGCCTGATACGCTGCGTGAAGAGCGGCGGCTCCCGAAGCATCGGCGGCTTCGACCCGCAGCGCAGGCAGCCCGCGTAGGCCGGCCATGTCGGCGACCAGCGCGCCCAGGTGCTCCTGGCCGCTGAGAACGCCGCCCAGCATGTTGCCGACGTACAGCACGTCGGCCGTGTCCAGGCCGGCGTTGTCCAGGGCCGCCAGGGCAGCCTCGACGGCGAGATCGGACAGACTGCGATCCCAATGCTCGCCGACTTTTGTTTGCCCAATACCAATGATATTGACATCTCGCATAGATGTTTCCATCCTCGTGACGCGGTAGGCCGGTCGTTCCAGGCGCTAGGCCATTTCCAGCTTGCCGCGATAGCGGGTGTAGGTTGCGTAGTCGATCTCGTCGCGGCGCTTGACGTAGGCCGCCGTTGGCATCGCCAGCTTGCGGCGCTCCTTGATGGCATCGGTGACGACCAGTGACAGGGCATCGCTGCCCGCGCCGGAACCGAAGGACACCACCAGGATGCGGTCGCCGGTTTGCGCGATGTCGAGGGTTGCGGTCAGCCCAATGGGTGACGCGGCGGCGTAGGTGTTGCCGATCTGGCCTACGAGTAGCCCCGGCGTCAGCTGCTCCGGCTTGAAGCCGAGCATCTGGCCCGCCTTGGTAGGGAATTTGACGTTGGGTTGGTGGAACACCGCCCAGGTGTAGTCTTGCGCCGTGCGGCCCAGCTCCGCTAGCAGGCGCTGGCCTGCCTCGACCGTGTGGTGAAAGTAGGCCGGGTCGCCGGTGAAGCGATTGCCGTGCTCCGGGTAGTGCTGATAAGGGCGGCGGAAGAAGTCAGGCGTGTCGGTGACGTAGGAGAGGGAGCCTTCGAGGACGGCCAACGCTTCGTCCGCCGGGCCAAGCACGAAGGCCGCCGCGCCCGCGCCCGCCGTGTACTCCAGGGCGTCGCCGGGGCGGCCCTGGGCCGTGTCGGCGCCGATGGCGAGGGCGTAACGCACCATGCCTGACCCAATATAGCCGAAGCCAGCCTGCATTGCTTCCGTGCCCGCCTTGCAGGCGAATTGCCAGTCGGCGGCGCTGACCAGGGGCGTGGCGTCCAGGGCCTCGGCGACGAGGGTCGAGCTTGGCTTGACGGCGTAGGGATGGGATTCAGACCCGACCCATACTGCGCCGAGGTCCTTCGGGTTGATCTGGGCGCGCTTGAGGGCGTTGCGAGCCGCCTCGATGGACATGGAGATCACGTCCTCGTCGAGGCCAGGCACGGCCTTCTCATCAATGGGCAGGCCGCCCTCGCCGCCGCCCCACACGCGGGCGACCTCAGCCGCCTTGACGCGGAAGCGTGGGATATAGGCTCCGTAACCGACAATACCCACAGGATTAACAGGTTTCATCACAGTTTCGTCTCCGATTCAATTCTCGCGCAGAAGTTCTTCGGCGCGGGTAACGCGAATGTTGCGCTCAGCCACAAGACGGTCGGCGATGCGTTGGATGTCGTCGCCCCGTGCGCCGGCCGACATTGCCACCTGGCGTGCGTGGAGCGTCATGTGCCCCTGCTGGATACCCTCGGTTGCGAGGGCACGCAGCGCGCCGAGGTTCTGGGCCAGGCCCACGCAGGCGGCGATCTGGCTCAATTCGCTCGCGGTCGCGACGCCCAGGATTTTGAGGGCGATAGCCGCGACGGGATGGGCGCGGGTGGTCCCGCCGACGATGCCCAACGCCAGGGGCAACTCAATGGACCCTGACAGGTCGCCGTTGTCAGCCTGGTCCCAGCGGGTCAGCGGCGCGTAGCCGCCGTCGCGCGCGGCCCAGGCGTGCGCCGCTGCTTCCACCGCGCGCCAGTCGTTGCCCGTCGCCATTACCACGGCGTCGATGCCGTTCATCACGCCCTTGTTATGGGTGACGGCGCGATAGGCGTCGACTTCGGCCAGGGCCTGAGCCTCGACAATGGCGCGTACGATCAGGCGGCCATCCGTATCCTGGCTGCCGAACGCGGCGTGCGGGACGCGACACGCCGCCCGCGCCAGGCGGCGATCGGCCAGGTTGGACAGGATGCGTAGCGCGACTCGCCCGCCCGTGAGGTCGGCGATGCGCGGCGCGAGAGCCTCGGCCACCGTGTTTACGGCGTTCGCGCCCATCGCGTCACGCACATCCAGGACGAGATGCACGACGAGCGCGGGGCCGACACGTGTTGTCACACGTCTTGTCTCCAGACTGCGCGCCCCCCCACCTCGGCGGACGATACTGGGTATGTGCTGATCGGCGTCGATGAGTAACTCATCGGCGTGGTCGTAGAGGGCCGCCTCGGCTTGGCCCAGGTCTGGGATGTCCAGCACGTGGACCTGGCCGACCATGAGCGGCGGGTCAGTATCGGCCGTAAAGCCGCCTCCCTCGCGGACGAGACGCGCTGCGAGGCTCGCCGCCGCCACGACGGATGGCTCCTCGATCACCATCGGGACCAGGACGTCGCGGCCGTTGACGGTGAAGTTGGGAGCCACTGCGAAGGGTAGCCCATACAGACCTACGACGTTCTCAACCAGCGCCGAGGCCGACTCAGGGGTCAGTCCGCCCGATAGAAGGGACTCGGTTTCCTCGACGGTGAGGGGTACGCTGTCGGCGACACGGGCGAGGCGCGCTTCCACGCTCAGTTGGTAGAACCCCGGCAGGCGCGAAGAGACACGCATAACGAGAAGTCTCCCTGTACGCCCCCAAGTATAGCGGGCCGAGACTGTCAAAGACTCTCAAATATGGCGGCAGAGCTTATCTGTCGCTTTGCTCACACGACAGGCGCGCTGGGAGCAGACGAAGGAGGGGCGATTCGGGAAAATTTCATAAGAACTTCCTAAATGAGGGCGCAGCATTTCTGTCATCCCTTGACAATAGACCTGAATTCTGATACAATGGAACGGTATATTGTCCACAATCGGCAGAAGGACGTGGCGTGTGAGTATCCGATGTGGACATGCCGACATGATCGCGTACAATTGAATAGGTACGGGGTGTGGTTGCATTCGAATATCGCCGCTGTCGCGCCAGATCCGTGTGTTCCTGGTATCTCCGCGCACTCCGATAACATCCTTCCATCACCAGAAAGGGGCAGCAGCATGCTTACGACGTTCGGACACCTCTTGAAGTCGGCCCGCCTCGAGCGCGGTTTGACGCAGAAGCAGTTGGCGGAAATGGTTGGGGTCGATGGAAGTTATATTGCGCGCCTGGAAATGGACGAGCGGCGGCCCTCCCGCAAGGTTGTGCTGAAGTTGGCGCGCGCCTTGCAGTTGTCGCCAGAGGAGAGCGATCGCCTGCTGGCGAGCGCGCAACACCTGCCAGAGGGGGACCTGGAGCGCTTGCTGAGCAACTCCGGTGTGCCGCTCACGCATCCGGTCATCCAGGTCGTCGCGAACGCTCTCCAGGACAAGGAGCTTAGCCCGCGTGGGCGCGAACTGTTGGAGGAGGAGATCACGGCCTACGTGTCCTTCCGCGCCCAGCAGCTTAAGCAGGACGAACGCGAGCGCCGTCTGGCGCGGTCGGGCAACCTTGCGCCAGCTAGACCTGAACGGACCTCGCGTGGCATAACCATAGAGGCGGGGGAGCAGCCATGCGGACTGCTCCCCCGCCTCATGGGGGGCGTCAGGCCTCGGCGCGCTGGGAAGTCTCCCCGCGCCGCTCGCCGCCGTTATGGCCCTGCGCCTCCATAGTGGCGATCTGCTGCGCCACTTGCTCGATGGCGACACGCTGCTTGCGGTATAGGTCCGACTCGCTCATTGCCAGGCGCGAGGCAATATCCCGTGTCCGATGTCCCTTGATGAACTTCATTTCCAGGATGTTGTACAGCGTCCAATCGACCGAGAGCAGACTGCGCTGCCCCTCGGGCTTGAGACTCTGGATGGCCTCGTCCAGGATCGTGCGTACCGCCCCGGCCGGGTTCCGGTCGCTGTCGAGGGTAGCGCGCACGATGCGCAGGCGGAGCAGCGGACTGTTGGCCAGCTTTGGGCCGCCCCAGTAGTGGCTCAGGGCATCGCGCACCCAGGCGACGAAGTCAGGGGAGTCGACCAGCGAAGCTCCGCCGTCGAGGGGCAGGGAGCCTTCGTACAGCATCCGCGATCGAGCGCGCTGCAAGGTCTCAATCTCGGTCTCGAGTTGACGCACCACACGAAAAATGTTCTGCTGCAAGCGACGATCTTCCATGGCCCGCTCGGCCTGGGCGATCAGATCGACGAGGGCGGCGCGCTCTCGTGCGGTCAACTGCGCCGGGTCTTTAGACACACCCAGAACGCCCAACAAGGCCCGCACGCCGTCCACGGCCTCCGTGCCGCGCAGTGGAATGATCCAGAAGCCGGCGCGTTGCGCTGTCGCGCCATCGGCGATGGCGTCCAGGGTAGCGGAGTCTAGCTCTGTCAGGCACGCCTGGGCCTTGTCCTCCGGCCCGCTGGTCGTGTCTAGCATCAGTTGCCCGTCGCCAGCGACCGCGATGAAACTCGCGTCCACGCGCAGAACGTCACGCACGGAGGTTACGATGTTCTCTAGCAGTTGACGCAGGTCACTGCTGGTGAGCAGGCGCTCGTCCAGGCGGCGCAGCCAGTGGATCTCGCTCCAGTCGCCCCAGAAGATGATGCGGTCGACAAGAGGGCGGCTGACGCTGACGAAGAGCTGGAAGGCCACGATACCGAACACGACGATGAAGATGAGGACGGTGTCGC
>JAHCIE010000234.1 GCA_026129385.1 Anaerolineae bacterium | reverse complement strand
TATTGGTCAAGCCCAGGCGGGTGATGAGCAGGAACTGAGGCACCAGCGTCACCTGAGCCGGGATCATCAGCGAAGCGATGACGACGGCGAACAGCACCTTCGAGCCGGGGAAATCGCGCTTGGCAAAGGCGTAGCCGGCCATAGTATCGATAACCACGTGGACGGCGGTGCTGACCACCGCGATAATGATGCTATTGAGCGTCCAGCGCCACATCTTAGGCGCGACGGTAAAGATACGCTCGAAGTTCTCCATGGTCAGAGGCACGGGGATCAGCGTCGGCGGGACCTTGATGGTCGCGCTGGACGGTGTGAGCGCCGTATTCAGCATCCAGTACAGTGGAAAGAGGCTGATGGCGGCAGCCGCGATCAGGAACGCCAGCGCCAGCCCTTTGCCCAGCCGCTCGCGTGTGCCGCGACTTGTACGATTGTAGGAGGTGGCATCCATGTCGCCTCGCTTCGGTCAGACCTGACAGGTTTCGGAAAACCGGTCAGGTCTATTGGATAGGCCTTGCAGCGCGCGCCAGTCGGCCGCCGATAAGCGCGCCGGCCATGATAGCAGCCGCCACGGGGGCGACGACGGTCAACACGAGTTGAATCACATCCGGCGTGCCGATCAGCTCATTGCGCAGAAAGCCACGCAGCCCGAAGAAGGGCAGCCACACCAGAGGTAGACAGGCCGCCAGCGCGCCAATCCAGCGTCCCACAGACACTTTACCCGGCGCGAACAGTCGAATCAGCAGCCCCACCAGCGCGCCGCCTAGCGCGCCTGCCCACAAGCCCACAACCACCGTGTTGAGAACGATCTGGGTCGGCGACAACCCGGCCAGGCGATGGGGCAGCGCCAGCCCCAGCTGAGGCGCAGCCACTGCGATGGCAACGCCGAGCAACGCGGCGAACACCACTCCCAACAGCGCGCCATATGCAATTCCCATGAGTACAACTCGCACTATCCCACGCTCCTTCGTCCGTCGTCCTTCGGCCTCGGTCGTCGGCAATCGCTGGTCAATACTCCACATCCGTGCTAAGCCAGCGGAACTGAAAGTACGAAAGGGCCGCGATGAAGGCGAACAGAATCAGCGCCAGCGCCGCCGCTCGACCAAAGTTAAAGTCGCTGAACGCCGTGGCGTAGATCATCTGTACCAGGGTGGTCGTCGAATTGACCGGCCCACCCCCCGTCATAATATACACCCGCTCGAAGACCTGAAAGGCGGCGATGGTGTAGATCACGCTCAGGTAAAGGGTCGTGGGCTTCAGCAGCGGGATGGTGATACTGATCCACTTCTGGAACCAGCTCGCCCCTTCCACGTCGGCTGCCTCGTACAGGTCGCGGGGAATCGCGCCGATAGCCGCCGAGTAGATGACCACCCCTGTGCCGGGTGGAATGGCAATGGTGCTGAGAATGATGCTCCACAGGGCGATGTTGGGGTTGATGAGCCAGCCAATCGGCCCGACGCCAAAGAGGCTGAGGAAGTAGTTCAGCACCCCGTACTCAGGGTTGAAAATCCACACCCACACGAAGGCCAGAATGACGACCGAGGTCACGTAGGGCAGATAGAACGCGCCGCGAAAAACAGATTGCATGCGGAAGGACAAGGACTGTAGCAGTCCGGCGATGAGCAGCGAGTACAGAATCCACACCACCACCACGACAGCGGCGTAGATAACGGTATGCTGCAAGGCCATCGGGAACAGGCGGCTGCGGAAGATGTCCTGGAAGTTCTCCAGGCCCACCCACTCGGTACTGCGCAGGCCATAGCGCTGGAAGGCCAGCAGCACCGACTGTACCAGCGGATAGCCGATGAAGATGGTGAACAGAATCAGGCTCGGCGCGATGAAAAAATAGTCCCAGCGGTGTTTGCGCCACAGCCTATGGATGGTGCTCTCTGGCCGACGGGTTGCGACGGTCGTCGACTCTGCCGTCGTCGCCATACGCCCTCCTGAGAAGGCCGACGAAGGACGAAGGACCAATGACCACGGGGCTGGCCCTTCGCCCTTGGTCCTTCGTCGTCGGTCAACGGTTACTTATTCATCTTGTCCAGCTCAGCCTGGAACTCCGGCTGGATGGCCTTCATAGCATCGGCGGGCGACTTCTGGCCGAGCATCACGGACTGGAACGCGCTCAGCAGGCCGATGTTGCGAATCTCGTTGGGCACGGTCGTCGGCGGCTCGTAGACACCATACTGCACCATGTCCTGGACCTTGCTGTAGGCGGGATCACCCTTGAGGGCGGTGTTGGACTTGCGGAAGCTAGGCGCTAACTGGTAGCCCGGCACGGCGGCCGCCACCTCGGCGCCCGTCAGCCAGCGACCCAACTCGTGGGCGGCCTTCTCCTTCTCCGCATCCTTCGTCTCCACCACCGCGTACATGCCGATGCCGCCCGTGGTCACCGGCTTACCCAGCTTGCCCGTCGGGATGGGCAGCACCTCGAAGGGAACCTTGTCGTTCTGCAGCGAGCGGATGGTGCCGGGCGTAGCAATCCACATGGCAAGGTTCTTCTGGTCCTTGAACTGCGACAGAAGGGCCGCCTGATCGTCGGTGCCATAGGTGGGTGGCACGACCTTGTGCACCGTGTTCAGGTCTTGCAGCTTCTGTAGCGCCGACAGGAACTCGGGGCTATCGGCGACGAACTTCTTGGCGTCGGGCGTCATGATACGGCCACCGTCGATGTACACCAGCGGCGAGTACTCGAACAGCGGCGGCTTGGCGGCGGCGTTGACGCCGTAGACCTTCTTGCCATCCGGCTTAGTATAGGTGAGCTTCTTGGCCGCCGCGACAAAATCGTCCCAGGTCCAGTTGCCCGTCGGCAGGGCCACACCCTGTTCCTTGAAGATGTCGGGGTTGGCGAGGATGCTGATGGCCGTCACCCACAGCGGCCACGCCCAGCGCTTGCCGTTGATGGTCGCCACGTCGAACGCGCTCGGCACGAAGTCGGCCTTATCGGCGTCGGTCAGCACGTCGTCCACCGATGACAGGATGCCCTGCTTGACGTAGCGCGGCAGGTTCACATCGGTCACGCGGAAGATATTGATGCCATCACCGCCCGCCGCCAGGGCCGTTTCCAGCTTGGTGTCGCCCTCGGCCGTCCACGGAATGCCGACAATCTCGACCTCGTACTGGGGGTACTTCTTCATGAACTCCTGGACGGCCTTGTCGGTCGTGATCGTGCCCGCGTCGGTGCCGCCGGCTGCGTAGCCACGCTGGTAGAAGACGATCTTCGTCTTCTGCCCCGCCGGCGCGGCGGCCTTCGCCGCCGCCGCTACAGTCGGCGCAGCCTGTTGAGCCGCCGCCGCCACGGTCGGTGCGGCCGCCTTCACGGCCTCGGCCGCCTTCTGGGCCGCCGGCGCCTGGGTCGCGCCGCTGGCGCACGCCGCCAATGAGGGCAGCACCAGACCCAGCATCACGAGTAGAGACAGGATCTTGCGAAGCATGGTTCCTCCTTGAATTCCTGCGCCTGGGTCAGCAGCGACCCGGCGTTAGCCGCGTGAGTCAGGCATACAGTCGATACGGGGCGATGAGGGTGGCCCATCGGTCCAGCCCCGCCGTCCAGGATGCCACAATCTCGTCCACCGGCGTCCCCTCATCCAGCTGGTGACGCACCGTGCGATTGCCGATGAGTTGGTCGAAGGGCCTGGTCCCCTCGGGGAAGTGGCTCGCCCAGGCAAACTGACCCGGCGATTGCGACCGCGCAGCGGCGATCAGGTGCAGCGCGGCCGGCACCGGCATAAACTGGTCGCGGTCGGTGACATGCGCCTGGACGCCGTAGCACGTCTCGCCCGCGTGCTTGCTGAACGTCGGGATGAAGACCGTCGGCCGGAAGCGCACGCCCGCCAGGTCGAGGTCGTTCAGCGCCTCGGCCAGGGCGAAGCCGTCGAGCCACGGTGCGCCGATCAGCTCGAACGGCCGCGTTGTGCCGCGCCCCTCGGACAGGTTCGTGCCCTCGATGAGGCACGTCCCTGGGTAGACAATGGCCGTGTCCAGGGACGGCAGGTTGGGCGACGGGCCGACCCACGGCAACCCTGTCTCATCATACCACATTTCGCGCCGCCAGCCCTCTAGCGGAACCACCGCCAGGTCCGCGCCCACGCCAAAGTGGTCGTTGACCAGCCGGGCCAGCTCGCCCACCGTCAGGCCCAGGCGCAGCGCCACAGGGTACATACCCACGTAGGACTCGTAGCCTGGCTCCAGCACAGGTCCCTCCGCCCGCGTACCCGTAATGGGATTCGGGCGGTCGAGGACGACAAAGCGTATGCCGTTCTCCGCTGCCGCCTGCATGCACAGCGCCATCGTCCACAAGTAGGTGTAGAAGCGGACTCCTGCATCCTGGATGTCGAACACCAGGGCATCGACGCCTTGCAGCATGTCCGGCGTTGGCTTGCGCGTCGTGCCGTACAGGCTATAGACCGGCAGCCCGCTGCGCCCGTCGACGGCGTGCCCCACTTCCAGGCCGTCCTGCACGTGGGAGGCGAAGCCATGCTCTGGCCCATACAGGGCGACGAGGTTGACGCCGGCCCCACGTAGAGCGTCCAGATTAGGGCGAACATCCGCCGTCACCCCCGTCGGGTTGCTGATGAGGCCGACGCGTAGCCCCCGCAGCGCGTCGAGGCGCGTGTCGAGCAGAGTATCCAGGCCGCTCATCACCCTGGTCATGGTTGACACAGTCATGATCGATGTAGCCCCTCATCTCTAGATGGTACTTGATGGTGATGGATGGAGTAGCCGCGCGGGTACAGACCGGGGATGGTGACTGGCAGCGCGCCGGAGGGCATGGCCGCGTCTACCAGGGCGGCAGCGACAGCAGCCAATGAAGGTGTAGCGTCGCCGTAGGTCGCCAGGTAGGTAGTCGCGGCCGGGAAAGCGGCCAGGTCGTAGGGTGTCCGTAGCGCGATGACGACCGTGGGCTTTCCGACGGCCAACAGCCGCCGCACCACCTCGGCCTGGGCCGCATACAGCGTCGCGCTGCGCGTGCCAACCACCAGCGTATCCGCCGCCTGGGCAGCGGCCAGGCATAGCGCGGCTTCCGTCTCCGTGGGCATCACCCCCGCCACAACCGAATGAACCTCAGCGCGGTGTTCCAGGGCTGCTGCCAGGTGTTGCGCCAGCGCGCCGAGTCGCCCCTGGCCCTCCTCGGCTCCGGTGAAGCGCGGCTGCCCGAACTCGACAACGGCGACCCGACCCTCCAGCGATGGCGGCCACGGCCCCGCGTGCCGTATCAGGGTGATGGCTCGCCCGGCTGCACTGGCGGCCACCTCGTGATGGCCCGGCGTAGCGAGGCGGGCAAAGGCGGCTGAGTCCGCGCGCAGGCTGCCCTGGCTGACCAACCACTGCTTGAGGGCCAGCACCCGCGCCACGGCCTCGTCCAGCCGCGCCAGGGGCACACGCCCCTCCCGAACCGCCGCCAGGATGAGCGCGTATGCACCCGCCTGGTCAACGCGCTCGTGGGACGGGCACACGATGTCCGCCCCGGCGGCAAAGGCCGCCAGGCACGCCTCAGCCGGCGTGCGGTCCTGGGTGATGCCCTGCATCTCCATCGAGTCGGTAATTACCACGCCCTGGAAGCCGAGCCGCTCGCGTAGCAAGCCCGTCAGGATGGCGCGACTCAACGTTGAGGGGCG
>JAHCIE010000233.1 GCA_026129385.1 Anaerolineae bacterium | reverse complement strand
ACGACGAACACGATGACGGACACGCACACCAGCACCCCAAACAACCCTGCCATCGCGCCACCGTTGGTCACCAGCGCGCCCAGATCGCCGGGCACAGGTGGCGCGCCCTGACTACCGGGCGACCCACCGCCGGAGGGGAACTGGTAGCTCATGCCCTCGCCGCCCAGCAGGGCCAGTAGAAAGCCATACAGCCACAGGGCGCGATGGTGGAGCGTAATCTGGAAAGCACGGCTCAACAGCCGTCCGAAGTCCATACAGGCCTCCCTTTTCGAGACGAAGGACGAGGGTGACAACACGCCGTATGATGAGGGACGTTCGCCCTCTCATTGTATAGTACGGATAACGAGCGTCAAGGTTGTCATAGAATCACAGGAGGCAGACCCGCTGCAGCAAGTCTGCCCCTTCGCCCGCCCGCTCGCGCCTCACGCCAGCTGCGGTATCCGCATACCCAGGCTCTCGTATAGCTGAATCATCTCATCGGCGATGTGGCTCCACGAGTAGCGCTGCGCCGCCTCGACGGCGCGTCGGCTAAACGCCCGCCGCAGCGGGTCCACCTGCAACAGGAACTCCAGTCGGTCGGCCAGAACCTCCGGCTGCTGATCCGGCACCAGGAACCCCGTCACGCCATCGTCAACGATATATGACAGGCCACCCACATCCGAGGCGATGACCGGCGTCCCCGACGCCATCGCCTCGACGGCCACCATGCCGAAGGACTCGTAGTGGGAGGGCACGACCAGCGCCTCGGCGGCCGAGTAGTACAGCGGCAGAGTCGCCTGGTCCTGCTTGCCGAGGAACGTCACCAGGTCTTCGACACCCAACTCGTGGCGTAGCGTCTGGAGGCGGATCATCTCGGCCGTCATTTTCGATGGGTCGTCGCTGACGTCGCCGCCGATAATCGCCAGTTCCACCTTGCCGCGCAGGTCCTCGCGGTGTTTGAACGCCATCGCCATCGCCTCGATGAGCGTATCAATGCCCTTGAGCGGCTCGATGCGTCCGACGAACAGCACCAGGTGATGATCGGGCGGCATCCCCAGCGCCGCGCGCGCCGCCTCCTTCGGCACGGGGCGAAACAACTCTGTGTCCACGCCGGCCGGGATAACGGCGATGCGGTCAGGGTCCGCGCCGTAGAGCCGCATCATCTGCTCCTTGTCGCGGGGGGTAGCAGCTACGACCCTGTCCGCCCAAGTCATGATCTGGCCCTCAACATAGTTGCGGTGGCCGACCTCGCGCTCCTCCGGCCGCCGCGCCACCAGGTCCTTCATCCGCCCCAGGGTGTGGAACATGTGCACATTCGGCGCGGGGTACAGGGATTGCAGGGCATGGGCGACCCATCCCGACAGCCAGTAGTGGCTGTGATACACATCGTACCGAATCGGCTGAGCGTAGATCTGACAGCGCACACCTTCGACAAACTGGGGCAGGTAATCCCAGATCTCTTCCTTTGGGTAAGGCGTCTCTGGCCCACAGCGCACATGGATGACCCGTACCGTTGGGCCTAGATCAGTGTCGGGGATGTGAGGTACTTCGGGGTTCTGGGAGCGCGTGTAAGCGTCGACGTAGAAGCCGCGCCGCCCCAACTCGCGACTCAGCTCCCGGACGTAGACATTCATCCCACCCGTCTCTTTGCCGCCCAGCGCAGCCAGGGGGCAGGTGTGGACGGACAGCATGGCGATACGCGGCATCTGATGGCGAGTCATGCAGCAGCCTCCCACGCGACAGTCAGGCGGCGCAGTTCAACATCCGTTGCACCGAACCGGTACTTGTACTCCTCGTCGCCTTGCAGGAAGTCGAACACGCCCAGGCCGCGTTCGATGGCGTCCCGAATGCACTGGCTCAAGAGGACGATACCACTACTCAGATTAGGCCGCAGGCCGGGATCATACCCCGAATTGTAAACCAGCAGGCCGTCGCGGTAGCGAAAGTTGTACATGGCGGCGGCCGGCGCGCCGTCCACCTCCAGGATGTTCAGCTCCACGTACCCCTGCTCGCCCATCGCCTGGGTCATAGCGCGGAAGAAGGCGGCCATGCGCTCGTCCATAAAGGTCGCCTTGTCGACGTGGCTCAGACGGTGCAGCTGAAAGAACACCTCCAGGGCGGCATCCAGGTTGGCCCCCTGGGTGTACACGTGGCGCACTGCCGCCGCCTCCTCGCCAATGCGCCGCAGCTTGCGTCGTACCTCATGGCGTTGATGTTTACCCAGGCCCGCCAAATACGCTTCCCACGTCGCAGGGAGAGGGATGACCGGGCAGACATCCTCATGGTCGTCGGCAATCATCCAGCCCCGCGCCGCCGCCCATCGAGGCAGGTATGCCAGCGTCGGCGAGCCGGCAGCCACGTTGCACAGCACCAGGCTGTCCCATAGCGCGCGGCGCTCGTCAAGGGCGGTCAGCAGCGCCTCGTACACCAGAGCCTCGCAGCCGCGACGCACCAGGATATCCAGGTAGTCGGAGACATCGACGCAGCCGACCAATGTCAGGCTGCGCCGCCCGGTGGCGTGGCCCAGGTACAAGGGGGCGATGCCCACGAGACGCCCGGTGTTGTCCCGCACCGCCAGAAGTAACAGCTCGCCCGACCCAAGCTCGCGCCACCACACGCGCTGCCATTCCCAGGTCATGAACAGGCTATCGGCCCAACTATCCGCCAACAGGGCGTTCCACTCAGGACGGAGGGCGTCAAACGCCGTCGCATCGGTATAGACATCGACATGCATGCCGTGGCTGCTTTCTCCGATTTTCAGCGACCGCCCCAGGCCTGGGCCGTGGGGCGGTCAACATAGTGACGTGGCGGGTGCGCCTCTCAGCCGATAGGCGGCAGAGGTGAGGCGGGCAGAGCCGGTGCGCCGCCGTTCCAAGAACGTCGCTGCCGGTCGAGCCAGGCAACCTGACCCACCAGGGTCGAGAAGAGTAGGCCGCCAAAGAAGCCCAGCCAGGGTAGAGCGATACCACACGTCAGCAACGAGATCAGGCCCAGCACGACGTAGATCAGGATACCCACCACGACGGCCATCGTGTACGGCCCAGCATTCTCGCGTATCAGACCCACGACACGATTGAAGTCAAAGGCTGCCGCAATGTCGCCCTCCACCGCATAGCGCAGGACGGCGGCGGGTGTCACATAGATGATGATAATCGCCAGGGGAACCATGAGGCACATCAGGCACAGGAGGAACGCGCTCGCCCCGTCGCTCATGGTGCGGGCATTCACCCCCTGCCCCTGCCCGGCCAGCAGCCCCACCGTGGCCATGCAACAGCCGAGGATGATGAGGGGCAGGCTGTAAATAAACTGGATTGCCAGGGTCAACAGGCCACGGACCAGCAGGTGGCCCCAGTTGGCCCATTCGGGCAGGCTATCCTCGCCCTGCGCCACGCGCTGCATCACATCCAGGAAATAGCCGCTGACAAACAAGGCCGGGATAATCAGCGGGCTGAGCAACACCATGACGCCGCCGATAAGAACCTTGACCAGCCAGTTCTGATCGTCCACGATGGCGTGCCAGGCACGGGAAAAGTCCATATGAACCTCCTGAGGTTGGTATGCGTGCTGCAATGATGATGGCCGGAGTATAGCAGAGCGCGGCGCGGTAGCAAAGTCCGCTGTCACCCCGAACGTAGCGAGCATCCTCGGCATCGCGCACAAGAGGCGTGGGTTCGCCTGTGGCGCGCCTTATGGAGGGCACAAGGCCACCAGCCGCACAGAGCGTGGATGAGTCTCCGGGCGACTGAAGGCCTTGCGAGTCATCGAGGCATCTCACCACGGGCCGGGCGCTGAACTCAATGCCCGTTACGCGCGGCTGTCCATAGCTTCTCAGGTCGCATCGGCAGCTCATAGAGGCGCACACCCGTCGCCGCGCGAATAGCATTGGCGACGGCCGCCGCGCCCGCAATAATGGACGGCTCGCCGATACCCCGCGCGCCCACCGGCCCGTAGGGCGTCGGATTCTCCAGGAGAACCACGTCGAAAGCAGGCATCTCGTGGGCCTGGGCCAGGTTGTAGTCCATGAGGCTGCTGGTCAAAAGTTGGCCGTTGTCATCATAGACCATCTCCTCCCACAGCCCATAGCCCAACCCTTGCGTCGCTCCGCCGTGGACCTGGCCTTCGACAATCATCGGGTTGATGGCGCGGCCCACATCCTGGATGATGACGTTACGCACGACACGCACCTCGCCAGTTGCCTGGTCCACCTCCACCTCGGCCAGCTGCGCCGTGAAGCCGGGCGCCTGCTCGGCAATCTTCGAGCCACCCTCGCCGACGATGGGCGGATGCTTGATCTTGCCACCGTAGGTCTTACTCGCCACGTCGGCCACGGTCACACCCCGATCCGGCACACCGGCGATGGAGATGAGTCCGTCGCTGATGGTCAGGTCTTCGGGACTGGCCTCCAGAATCTCGCCCGCTGCTTCCAGCAGTTGTTTCTTCGCCTGCTCGGCGGCGGCCACCACCGCCGCGCCGACGGTGTAGGTGATCATGCTCCCGCCACTATTGGGGGCGTAGGGGCCGGTGGTCGTGTCGCCCGACACGATGCGCACGCTTTCCGGAGCAACCCCTAATATCTCGGCCGCCAGTTGGATCATGGCCGCGTTGGAGCCGCTGATGTCGATGGAGCCGATATGAACGTTGACCGTACCGTCGGTATCGATACGGCACACCGCCGATGCCGCCGACGTGCCGCCCGGCCAGCCGCCCACGGCGAGGCCGACGCCGCGCCCCATCCCCTGTTGCTGTGGGCGATTGACCCACAGGGGATGCTCGGCCACCTGTTGGAGGCACTGGCGCAGGCCAATGTGGGGCCAGGGGTCGCCGCTGGGCATGGGATCGCCCGTCGCCACGGCATTCTTGAGGCGGAACGCTATGGGGTCCAGCCCCAACTCGCGGGCCACCTCATCCATGTGGGACTCGATGGCGAAGGTCGCCTGGGGCGCGCCGGGGGCGCGATAGGCCCCCACGGGGACTTTATGGGTGACCACTTCG
Organism: Anaerolineae bacterium; assembly: GCA_026129385.1. Lineage (GTDB taxonomy): Bacteria > Chloroflexota > Anaerolineae > Epilineales > JAHCIE01 > JAHCIE01. The sequence goes on along the minus strand of JAHCIE010000233.1, from coordinate 652 downwards.
TAGCCACGCACGTCCAGATTCGGGAAGCGGTAGTAGCCCGCCAGCAGTGTGGCGATGATGCCCTGGAGGCCGAAGGCAAACGCCCCGGTATCGACGATGACCCGCGCCTGCAAGGCGGTCAATGTGCCGTCCCGCTTGACGCCCGTCTTCACCTCGAGGACCGTCGCCGGCGACGGCGTAGTCGCCAGGAAGTCCTCGCTGCGGCTGAGGACCAGCCGCACGGGGCCACCAACGACGATGGCGGCGGCGGCTACCAACGGCTCGATGATGCCGTACTTCGCGCCGAAGCCACCACCTACCTTCATCGGCACGATTCGCACCTTGCTCTTGGGCAGGTTGACCAGCTTCGCCACCTCGTCGCGCACCGTGTACTGGCCTTGGGTTGAGGTGTAGATGGTCAGCTCGCGGGCGGTGGGGTCGTAATCGGCCACCGCCGCGTGGGGTTCCAGGTAGCCCTGGTGAACGATGCCCGTCTTGTAGGTACGTTCCAGGACGAGGTCAGCCTCATTGAAGCCCTGGGCCGGACTGCCGCGATGGAAGTGGACCGTGTTGACTACGTTGCCGTGGACGTCGTGCTTGCCCGTCTCGGCCACCGCGCCCGCGTGGAGGCTCGCCATACTGTCCTCGTCCTTAGGCAGGCCGTGGGGCCAGA
>JAHCIE010000232.1 GCA_026129385.1 Anaerolineae bacterium | reverse complement strand
CGAGTGATGCCAATGCGCCGTGCCGCGCCGTCCACCTCGATATCCAGGTAGCCGTTGCGGGTCAGCGGCAGGTCGTACTGCGATACCTGGTAGCCCTTCGGTAGGTCCGGGTAGTGGTAGTTCTTGCGGTCGAACTTGGCGTAGGATGCAATGTCGCAGTGCAGCGCCAGGCCAGTCGTCACGGTGTACTCGACGGCCTTGCGGTTGATCACGGGCAACGCGCCCGGTAGCCCCAGGCACACCGGGCACACGCGCGTGTTGGGCGGCGAGCCATCATAGTCGGTCGCGCAACCACAGAACATCTTGGATTGGGTCAAGAGCTGCACGTGACACTCTAGCCCAATGACGATTTCGTAGTCCACACGTGCCCCTTACGGTCGTGAAGCGTGGCGGGCGGCTAGTCGCGCACGCGGCGCACGAAACGGTCGATGCGCTCCAGGGCCTCCCCGATTTGTGTCAGGGAGGCGGTGTATGCCATGCGAACGTACCCTGCGCCACACTCGCCAAACGCGCTACCCGGCACTGCCGCCACGCGCTCCTCCATGATGAGCCGCTCGGAGAAGTCGCTGTCGGTCAGACCCGTGCTACGGATGTCGGGGAAGCAATAGAACGCGCCGTGCGGCTCGAAGGTGGGCAAGCCCATACCGTTGAGGCTATCGACGATGAGCCGCCGCCGCTGATCGTAGGCGGCGACCATGCGCTGCACCTCCGCCTCGCCGTGACGCAGGGCATACGCGGCCGCATATTGGGCCGAGGTGGGCGCGGACATGATGATGTATTGGTGAACTTTGCGCATCGCGCCGATGAGGTCAGCGGGGCCGCACGCATAGCCGATGCGCCAGCCGGTCATGGCATACGCCTTGGAGAAGCCACCGAGCAATAGGGTGCGGTCACGCATGCCGGCCAGAGCCGGAAAGCTGGTATGCGTCACGCCATACACGAGCCGGTCGTAGATCTCGTCCGACGCCACCAGGAGATCGTGCCGCTCCGCCACGGCGGCCAACTCTGCCAGCCGCTCGCGGGTCATCACCGCCCCCGTGGGGTTGTTGGGGTAGCCGATGAGCAGCATGCGCGTGCGCGGTGTAATGGCCGCCTCGACGGCCTCGGCCGTCAACTGGAACTCGTTCTCGACATGGGTGGCCACGGCGACCGGCGTCGCGCCGGCGAAGTGAATCGCGGCCGGGTAAGCCACGTAGGACGGCTGGGGAAAGATGACCTCGTCGCCTTCCTCCAAGGCCGCAATCATGGCGAGATGGAGCGCCTCGGAGACGCCCACCGTCACCAGAATCTCGTGCTCCGGGTCGTAGCGCAGCCCGTACATCGCCTGTAGATGATCGGAGATGGCCTCGCGCAGGTCGAGCGTACCCGAATTAGATGTGTAGCCCGTGAAGCCGTCGCGAATGGATTGGATGCCCGCCTCGCTGATGGCGGTGGGCGTAACAAAATCAGGTTCACCGATGCCCAGCGAAATGACATCCTTCATGGTGGCGGCAATGTCGAAGAACTTGCGGATGCCCGACGGCGGCACGGCCTCGACGCGGCGACTGATGCGACTGGTACGGGTCAACATGCGACCTCCTGGGTAAGACGTGGCTTCATGAATGAGCAGCCCAACGAGCGACTACGCCCCAAAATCGATGCTGGCGGCGTCGCCCACATTGACGCGCTGATGCTGGCCTGCGACATAGGCTCGCTTGCCGATCAGCGACTGGTCCAGAATCGTGTCTCGGATGATACTATCCTCATCGACAATCGAGTCGCGAATGATAGCGTTGCTCACCTCGACATTCGCGGCCAGTGTCGCGTACGGACCGATCACCGCACTATCGACGCGCGCCGTCGGGTGAATGAACACAGGCGGCACGATGACCGAGGTAGGATAACGATGGGCATCGCCATTGGCGCGGCCATTCTCCAACAGGTAGCGATTACTGTGTAGCAGCGCTTCGGGCGTGCCGCAATCCTCCCACACCGGCACGGGCCACGCCTCAAAGCGCGCCCCTTTCTCGACCATCAACTGGAGCGCATCGGCCAGGAAATACTCGCCTTTGGTCTGAATGTCGCGCTCAATCAGTTCGTCGATGGCATCGAACAGCGCGGTATAGTCGCGAATATAGTACACGCCAATCACCGCGAGATTCGACACCGGCGTGGCGGGCTTCTCCACGAAGCGGGTGATGTAGCCATCGTCGTCCGTGACGACCACGCCAAAGCGACGCGGGTCGTCGACCTCCTTGACGTAGATGACGCCCTCAGATGTGGCGGCCGTCAGTCTCGCCAGGTCTGCCTCGAATATCGTGTCCACGAAGATGATGAGAACATCACTGTGAACGCAATCGCGCGCCAGGCGCAGCGCATGGGCCTGCCCCTTGAGCTCCTCCTGCACCACGTAGCGAGCCGGAAAGTCATAGTTGGGTTCGACGTACTGCTCAATTTGCTCGCCCAGGTGGCCGACAATGAAGATAATCTCCTCGACCGGCACATCCTCCAGCTTGTCGAGGATGTGGCCGAGGACCGGCTTGCCAGCGCACGTCACCAGCGGCTTGGGCTTGGTGAAGGTATGGGGCTGGAGTCGGGTGCCGCGCCCCGCCAGGGGAATGATGACTTGCATGCGTGAAACGCCTCCCCGCGTTTCGCTGCTGCTGTGCGCCACGGCGCGGGAACAGCCCAACCGAAGCAAGCCCCTTGCCCTGCGCCTGAATACTCGGCCCCACGTCACCGGCTGCTCCGTGCAACCGGAGCCGGTCGGCTCCGCTACGACTCGGCCGTCTCCACCTCCGCGGCCGTGAGCGACGGCTTCATGGTATGCCAGGGCGTCGCCTGCTCGTAGGCGTAACCGACTTGCAGGAGCTTCGCCTCGCCGAAGGCTGGCCCGATAATTTGCAGCCCCACTGGCAGCCCGTCAGAGAACCCGCATGGAACCGACATCCCGCACAGCCCGGCCAGGTTGACGCTCAGTGTGAAGATGTCGGCCAGGTACATTTGCAGGGGGTCGTCAACGCGCGCCCCCAGGGGGAACGCCGCCACGGGTGACGTCGGAGCCACCACCACGTCATACTCGGCAAAGACGCGGTCGAAGTCCCGCTTAATGAGAGTCCGCGCCTGCTGAGCCTTGCGATAGTAGGCATCGTAGTAGCCGGCCGAGAGGGCGTAGGTACCCAGCATGATGCGCCGCTTTACCTCGGAGCCGAAGCCCTCGTCTCGGGTGCGGCGGAACAGATCCCACACGTCGATGGGTTGCTCAGCCGAGAGTCCGAAACGCACCCCATCATAGCGGGCCAGATTGGCCGATGCCTCGGCGGGCGCGATCAGGTAGTACGTCGGAAGCGCGTACTCAGTGTGAGGCAGCGACACCTCGCCAATTTCTGCGCCCAGGCTAGCAAGGCCATCGATTGCAGCCCGCACCGCCGCGGCGACGCCCGGCTCCATACCATCGACGAAATACTCACGCGGCACGGCCACCCGCAGGCCTCGGACATCGCCGCTCAGGGCGCGGCGATAGTCGGGCACAGGTACATCGACCGAGGTCGAGTCCAGGGCGTCGTATCCCGCCAGCGCGCCCAAGACGAGCGCAGCATCCGTAACTGTTCGCGTCAGAGGGCCAATCTGGTCCAGCGAAGAGCCGAAGGCCACCAACCCATAGCGTGATACGCGGCCATACGTAGGCCGCAGGCCCACGATGCCGACTAGCGACGCGGGTTGGCGAATGCTGCCGCCGGTATCTGTACCAATCGCGAACAGCGCCTCATCGGCCGCGACCGCCGCCGCTGACCCGCCACTAGAGCCGCCCGGCACGCGCGACAGGTCCCAGGGGTTGGCGGTGGGAAAGAAGGCCGAGTTCTCAGTAGACGAGCCCATGGCGAACTCGTCCATGTTGGTCTTGCCCAAGAGGACGGCCCCCGCCGTGCGCAGGCGGCGGTAGGCGGTAGCATCGTAGGGTGGGACGTACTCGGCCAGCATCCGCGATCCGCAGGTGGTGGTGATACCGGCCGTCGAGACAATATCCTTGAGGGCGAAGGGGATGCCCAGTAGCGGCGAAGTGTCACCCTCGGCCCGGCGTTTGTCAGCCTCGGCCGCCTGCTCCAGCGCCACCTCCGGCGTGACAGCAAGATAGGCGCGCACACTATTGTCGACCCTGTAAATGCGGTCGAGCACGCTGGTAGTCAAATCGACCGAGGACAGGCGACCCGCCTGGAGCGCCGCCTGGGCAGATTGCACGGTGAACGTGTAGGGTTCCACACAGGACTCCAGTAACGTCATCCTAGTAAGGAGGGCGAGGAACGGCAACAGCGACCAGTCCAGACACGACGTAGGGAATCAGTCGAGAATCGCCGGCACCTGAAACTGACCCGCGTGGCGATGTGGCGCATTCGCCAGCACATCCTCCTGGGAGAGGCTCGGCGTCACGACATCGTCGCGCATCACGTTCTCCAGGCCGCCCACCGAAGCGGTGGGCAGGATGGCGCTGGTATCCAAACGCTGCAGAATCGCGGCGTAATCCAGAATGGCGGAGAGTTGCTCGGCGAACATCACCAGCTCGTCCTCACTCAAGCCGAGCTTCGCCAGCTCTGCCACATGCTCCACAGCCGCCCTGTCGAGAGCCATAGGTCAATCGCCTCCTCGGCCTATTATAGCATGCCCCTCAGACGACGGCAACATGCCTCCTGGCTGCGTCAGGCTATCCAAGCAACGGGGCTTTCTCCACCGTCGCGGCGGTGAGAGAAAGCCCCGTTCGCGTTCCCAGTCGCCGGCCGCGCGGTCGCGGCCGGGGGGTTACGTGCGCTCGACGGGCATGGCCCAGATGATGAGGCGCGTCGCTCCGGCCGAGACGACAATGACGAGATCGTCGCGCCCAACACCGTTGAGAGCCAGCGCCTCCCAGTTCGCAGGAACCACATCCACCAGCTTGACGCGGTAGGTGGCGCGCTGGTCGCCGATGGCGAAGGACAGCGCGTCGCCCGCCGTAGGCTGCGGCCACTGGCGAAGAGCATCGTAGTTCCAGGTCAGTCGCACCTCACCCTGCGCGCCGACGGTAGCCATAGCCGACCGCCGTAGCGACTTCGTGAACACGCGGGTGGTGGCGTCCGAGTCGAGGGAGATAACCCGACCGTCAATACCCAGCCAGCCACGCACCGCGCTCCAGCCGCCAATCGCGGCCGCCATATCGGCCCCACGTCCGTCCGCCGTCGGGCGGTCACCCGTGACGGGCAGCAGGGCGGGCGGGATAACCGTTACCAAAGCGGCCGGTGTCGTTGGCGTTGGCGCAGGCAGCGTCGGCGTCTCGGTCGGCTGCGGCGTCCTGTCGCGCCTGGGGGTCGACGTGGGCGTCACCGTCCAGCAGATGGGCTGCGTGGGTGTCGGCGTCACCGGCGTCAGATGTGGGCTCTCCGGCGTCGGCGTCGGGCCGCCTTCGGGTGTGTTCGTCGGCGTGACTATGATGCAAGGATAGGTGGGCGTCGCCGTCGGCGTCGGCGTGTTGGTCACCGTCGCCGACGGAGTCGCGGTCAGGATGGTTGATATCGGCGTGATCGTCAACGTCGGCGTCGGCGTACTGGTCAGCGTCGCCGTCGCCGTGTTAGTCGGCGTTGGCGTTGGCGTCGGTGTATGGGTCCGCGTGTTCGTCGGCGTCGGCGTG
>JAHCIE010000231.1 GCA_026129385.1 Anaerolineae bacterium | reverse complement strand
CTCGGCCTCGATGGTCCACTCGCGACCATCCTTGAGTTTCGCGTAGACGGTTGGCAGGCGATCCTTCAGGTCGCTCAGCGGTGTCAGCGGCAAGTCCTTGATGTGCGGGTAGATGACCACCTTGCCAGGGAAGACGCTGTCGCGCACCGCCAGCAGGCCATCGCGCGCCGCAGCCAGCGAGCCGATGGCTGCCACGGAGCGGTTGGGCGACAGTTCGGCCGTCTCGACCTTGTGGAGCGTCAGGCGCAGATCGTCGATGTCCGATGCCGAGTGGCCGATGAAGCGCACGCCCTTCAGATACACCGCGCTCAGGTCCAGCGGGGTCGTCACGCCGCGCGCCACACCAGCGAAAATGTTCATCACACCCTGGGGCGCGAGCCAGTTAGCCGCGTCAGCGATGGCGGCCGGCGCAGGGGCCAGCACGACAATATCGTCGAAGCCCTCTTCCTTGAGATGGTCCATTGCCTGCTCGTCCGCCGCGACGCCACGATGCGCCGGATTGATGCACACGAATTCGATGCCGCGCGCTGCTGCCTCGGCGGCGAAGGTGTCGCGCAGGGCCTTGAGGCGCACGTCGCCCATATCCGTGCAGACGATGATGGCGGGCGGTTGCGGGCTTTGCAGGGCGCGCTGGACGTGCATGCGCCCCATCGGCCCACCCGCACCGACGAACCACGCCCGCCCGGCCGGCCGCAGCGCGGCGCGCACAGGCACGTCGCTGTAGGCGCGCGCTACATCGGTTCTCCGTCCGCCGACGTAGGTCCAGCGATTGTAGTGGACGCGGCCAATGTCCACCTGGGCCGGTCGGTCGAGGGGCGTGTCGCCCAGCAGGGCGACGATGCCGAAGTCGGCCAGATGCGGGCTGACGGTCTCCACCAGATCGGCGGTCGGGGCAAGCAGCACGATGTCGTCGCTGGGAGTGACTGGCGGCGCGGTCAGGTCCGGCGCGTCCAACACCTCGACGCCGAGGGCGGCGGCGCGCTCGCGAAGCCAGGCCGCGAAGGCCGGCGGCGCGTCGGTCAGGAGCAGCCGCGCCGGGTGCCCCGCCGCGTCGAAGCCGGCGCTGAGGGTATAGTCTCTGTCGCTCGCGCCCGTGCCCACGATCCAGGTCGTGCCGCCGGCCTTGAGGCCGCTGCGATAGGTCAGCTCGTAGGCGGCGATGACACACGCCCACGGCTCGGCCAGGGCTGTCTCGGCGTAACCGTCGCGCGGCTGGATGGGGATGAGGTAGTTGCCGCCGTCACCGTTGAGGACGCGCTGGTCGATGCGCCCGTATAGCGACAGGCCGCCGTCGATCATGTAGCCGTAGGCGTAGCCGACGCCGTCCTTGAAGATGTCGGCCTGGATGATGAAGCGGTCGCCGACGTGGTACTGGTCGCGCAGGTCGTCGCCAACCTCGACGACGGTCATGGCGACCTCGTGGCCCTGAACGACGGGCTGCTGGCGGATGTCGCGGAAGATACGCGGGTGCTGCTCGCCGAGGGAGATAATCTTGATATCAGAGAAGCACAGGCCGCAGGCGTCGTGGCGAACGATCAGTTCATCGGCGCCGGCGGGAGGCAGCGGCGTCTCGATGGGCCGCTCGTCGCGGCCGAAGTTCTCGAAGCCCGCGCCGTAGGTGGGCCACACGACGTTGTGCTCCGGCAGGGGCGCGTCGGCGCGCTTGTACTCATCCAGTTTGTCGTGCTTCATGGTAGTGACGCTCATAGGCTTAACCTCGCTAACAGGTCTGATGGCGATATAGAAGAATCCAGCGCCTGGAGTTGGGCCAGGCCCGCGCGGCCCGGTGGGACGGCGCGACCGACGTGGGTATAGAAGGTGTTGCGCGCGCGCCGCTCAGGGAGGCAGTCTCGCGCCCAGTCGCTCTGGTAGCCCAGGCCACGGGCGCGTTGTAACACAGTATGGCCGTAGACGAAGGACGCGCCGTCGAGGAAAGCCTGGCGTAGCGACGCCAGTTCGGGCGCGTCCAGGTCGTCCACCAGCCGTTGGCCGGGGCTGTTCATCTCGGTGCCAATGTTGAAAGGCAGCGCCAGGTCGTCGGCCAGCCGTGCCAGGTCGTGCAGGCGTTGCAGCTTGACCGCCTTGGTCGCGGCGTCGGCGATGTTCCAGTTACGATCGGGAATGATGTTGACGGCCACCGTGTCGTGGTCCACCAGCAGCCCCACCAGCTCGTCTAGCGCCTGCTCGCCGCTGGATGTGCCATCGAGGAAGGCGTAGCACGGCAGCGCGCCGCAGGCCAGGATGAGGCGTTGCACCTCGGCGAAGGGGGGGAAGGTGTCGGGGCCGGGCTGCTCGTAGCCCACACCGCCGCGCTTCATCAGCTTGGCGCGCAGGGTGTTCTGGAACTGCGCCGGGTTCTCCATGAGCGTGGCGACCTTGTCGCCGGGTAAGTTGAGCCGGTCAGCCCAGAAGGCGGTGGGGTTGGGCGTCTGCGTCTCAGCGGCGCGCACGTAGGCGACGAGCATGTGTCGCTCCGTCGCATTGCCCGAAGGCGTCATGTTTAGTACGTCGGTGTCGTAGTCGACGGTGACCGGGTCGAGGTAGCGGTTCAGGCGCGCGATCATGTCGCGGTTGCGGCGCACGGCGCGGGCGCGCAGGTCGGCCAGGGCGCTGCCAGCAGTATCGGGGGCCTGGCTGCTGCTGAAGCCGAGACCCATGTGGTACAATACACCCGGCTCGCCCGGCGAGTTGATCTCGCGGTCGGCGAACTCCGGTAGGAAGGCGCGTGTCTCCAGGGCGGCCGCGCCACGCACGCCGAGCAGGTCGCAGGCATCGAGGAACTCGTCCACGCCGTCCAGTACGTCGAAGTCGACCAGGCCAATGGCGCGCCAGCCGCGTTGATAGGCCAGCCAGGCCAGAGCGGCCGGCGAGTAGCCGTAGGCGTTGTACGAGTAGAGGCTGTGACAGTGCATGTTGACCAGCTCGGTCTCAGCCGGACGGGGCGTATCGGACAGCCTGGCCCGCCGCACCAGTTCCGCCAGGGCTTCGAGCCGCTGCTGGAGCGATAGGTCATTGAGTTTGGCTTCCAGGTCGGTAGTGACGCTATCCACGCAGTCTCCCTTCGGGGACCAGGGACGAAGGACCGAGGACCAAGGTAATGCTCTAGCTGGTCCTTCGCCCTTGGTCATTGGTCGCCAACAAGTCCCAGGTATTGTCCATACGCCTCGTCCCATCGAGCGGTGTCCCTCGGCTCGTAGGTCGTGGTTTCGACGATGCGGCGCAGCAGATCGCGGCCCTCGCGTAGCGAGGCCAGTCGCCCAGTGGCGATGGCCTGGACCAGGATGTTACCCGTCGCCGTCGCCTCGACCGGGCCGGCGATGACCGGGCGGCCGGTGGCGTTGGCCGTCAACTGGTTGAGCAACCGATTTCGCGAGCCGCCGCCGACGATGTGGATGGCGGTCATGGGGCGGCTAACGATGGCCTCGATAAGGTCGATGACGCGGCGATACTCCAGGGCCAGGCTCTCTAGAACGCAGCGTACCAGCGCGCCCGGCGTGTCGGGCGCAGGCTGACCGCTCTCTCGGCATGCGGCCTGGATGCGGGCGGGCATCTCGCCAGGGGCCAGATAGCGCGCCTCGGACAGGTTGATGAGTGGCCCGAAGGCGGGCGCTGCCTCGGCCAGGGCGGTCAGGTCGTCGTAGGTGTAGGCCTTGCCCTGGGCGGCCCAGGCGCGGCGGCATTCCTGGACGAGCCACATGCCCATGATGTTCTTGAGCAGGCGAATCGTGCCGTTGACGCCTCCCTCGTTGGTCAGGTCGGCGCGCAGGCTGGCGTCACTGATAATGGGCTGCGGCGACTCGATGCCCATGAGGGACCACGTGCCGGAGCTGATGTACACATAGTGGGCGGCCGTGGCGGGCACGGCGGCCACCGCCGAGGCCGTGTCGTGGCTGGCCGTGGCGATGACCGGCACGGGCGAGCAATGGGCGTCGGCGGCGACACTGCGCCGCAGTGGGCCGAGAACGGTTCCCGGCGGTACGATGTCGCCGAACAAGCCGGTCGGGATGCCGAGCCGTTCCAGAAGCCCCGTCGCCCATGTTTCGTCGCGTGGGTTATAGCATTGCGTCGTGGTGGCGTCGGTGAACTCGTTGGCCTTGACGCCGGACAGCCAGAAGCTGAGCAGGTCGGGCATCATAAGCAGGTGGCGCGCGCTGGCCAGGACGGGCGAGTCGGCGCGCGCCATCGCCAGCAACTGGTAGAGGGTGTTCAGCTGCATGAACTGGATGCCAGTCTGGCCGTAGATTTCATCGCGGGGCGCCACTGCGAAGGCGGCTTCGAGCATACCGTCAGTGCGCGGGTCGCGGTAGTGGTGCGGATTGCCAAGCAGGCTATCGTCGGCGGCCAGCAGACCGAAGTCGACGCCCCAGGTGTCGACGCCCAGGCTCACCAGCCGGTCGCCCGCTTTCGCCGCGGCCAGGGCCAGGCCGTGTTGCATCTCGCTCCACAGGCGTAGGACATCCCAGTGCAGGCTGTCGCCGACGCGTACCGGACCGTTGGCGAAGCGATGCACCTCTTCCAAGCGCAACTCGTCATCAGCGAGCCAGCCGAGGACAGCGCGGCCACTCTCCGCGCCGAGGTCAAAGGCCAGGTAGGCTGTGCCGATGGATGTGGACATGAGTATCTCCCCCGCACCCGTAGGGGCGGCCCCCCCGTGGCCGCCCTCGCCCTTGGCGGCAATGCTGTTTCCATCGCCACGGTCAGGCGCAGCCCTGGTTGGCGGCCAGCACGGAGGCCTGCCCCTACGGAGAACAAAGCTCTACGCATACCGGCCGTACAGTGGGCCGAAGGTGGCGCAAGCGCGATAGTCCGCGCCGACCGGTTCCAGCGCGCCGAAGTGGTTCCACGTCGCGGGGCGGAACAGGCGCGGCCCAGGCACGTTGTGCATCGTCACCGGGATGCGCAGCATGGACGCCAGCGTGATCAGGTCCGCGCCGATGTGGCCGTAGCTGATCGCGCCGTGGTTCGCGCCCCAGGCGGCCATGACCGAGTACACGTCGCGGAACGGCCCCTCACCCGTCGTGCGCGGCACGAAGTAGTGAGTCGGCCACGTCGCATTGGTGCGCTCGTTGATGATGTGATGCACGTGGGGGGGCACATCGACGGTTACGCCCTCGGCCAGTTGGAGGACCGGCCCCAGGCCCTTGATGATGTTGATGCGGGCCATGGTAACCGGCATCTCGCCGCGCGTCAGGAACTGGGACGAGTAGCCGCCGCCCCGGAAGTACTCGGTCATGGCCGGGTACCAGGTGGTCGCCTTGAGGCAACCCTCGGCCTCAGCCGCGCTGATTTCCCAGTACGGCTTCATCACGGGCACACCGTCGCGCTCCTGCTCGCCCGTGGCGTCCAGGGTGGCGGCGCCGGAGTTGATGAGGTGGATGATGCCCTGGGCAGCGATGCCATCCAGGTCGTAGCCCGTTACGCGCTTGACCGCCTCGGGGCTCCAGTAGGTGCGAACGTCGGCGAAGATCTGAGCTGTGTTGGTCAGCAGGTACCCCAGGAGCATGGTTGCGCCGTTGAGGCTGTCATTCTCGGTGGCGAAGACGTAGGGGGCGCGGATGCCGTTCCAGTCGAAGGACGAGTTGAGAATGGCCTCCATAAAGTCGCCGTTGGGGAAGTGGTCGGTCCACTGGCGCTGACCCTGGAAACCG
>JAHCIE010000230.1 GCA_026129385.1 Anaerolineae bacterium | reverse complement strand
GAGGACCGTGGTATGGTCGCGGTTGAGGGCCTGCCCGATCTGGGGCAGTGACATCTGGCCGTCCTCGCGCATGATGTACATGGCGACGTGGCGCGGCACAACGATGCGCTGGACGCGGCGCGCGCCCGTCAGGTCGTCGGTCGTCACACCGAAGAAGTCAGCCACCCCGCGCAGAATGGCGTCGGCGGTCGGGGCGCGGCGGTGGACGGCTGACGTCGCCAGGACGCGCTCGGCCACGTCGGCCGTCAGGGGAACGTGCATGAGTTGGGCGTAGCCCACGACCTGGGTCAGCGCGCCAACCAGCTCGCGGGTATTGGTCTGGATGCGGTGGGCCAGCATGCCGACCACGGCATCGGGCACGGGCACCGACTCCTTCTCCACCAGCTCCTGCAGGATGGCGAGGCGCATCTCCAGGTCGGGCGGCTGGATATCGGCGAGCAGGCCGCCCTCAAACCGCGAGCGTAGCCGCGCCTCTAGCGTGACCAGGGCGTGGGGGTGGCGGTCGCTAGAGATGACGATCTGGCGATTCGCGCTGTACATGGCGTTGAAGGTGTGGAAGAGTTCCTCCTGGGTGCTGTCCTTGCCAATGAGGAACTGCACGTCGTCGAGGAGCAGCACGTCCACCTGGCGGTAGCGGTTGCGGAACTCTTCGGTCGTGTGGGTGCGAATCGCCGAGATGAGGTCGTTGGTGAAGGTCTCGCTGGTGACGTAGCGCACCCGGTGGTTGCGCCCCGCCAGTTTGTGGCCGATGGCGTGCAACAGGTGGGTCTTGCCCAGGCCAACACCCCCGTAGAGGCACAGCGGGTTGTAGCGCGCCGAGGGGCCTTCGGCAACCGCATTCGCCGCGGCGTGGGCCAGGCGATTGCTGGCTCCTACCACGTAGGTGCTGAAGGTGTAGCGTGGGTTCAGGTCGGGGCGTTCCAGGCCCAGGGGGGGCTGCGCCGGGGCGGGGCGCGCTGCGGCAGCGTTACGGCCGGCGCGGCCGTTACCCGGTCCGGCGCCGTCTTCAGCTGCCGGTCTGGCCGACGCGCCGTTGGACTTGCCGCTGACCACAACGCGAAAGTCGATTGGGCGCGACGACACGCGGGTCAGGGCGCGGCGTACATCCACGCCGAGGCGATTCTCCAGCCAATCCTTGTAGTAGGCGCTGGGAGCGCCGATGATCAACGTATCCCCTTCAAACCCGATGGCGTGGGTAGGCTTGAGCCAGGTATCGTAGGTGGATTGGGTGACGTTCAATTCAAGCTCGCCGAGGGCGGCGCGCCAGATTTGCTCGTGGGGCGATGAGGGCGTCGTTGACATAGTCGTGTACCCGTCTTCGGATGCTGAGGGTTGTACCGCACCCTTGGCAATGACAACACACCAACCACCGAGGCCAAATAGCTCGGCGGGGTGAGTACAACGTATTACCACCATGGAGACCCAGGCCCCACCCGCGCGCTATTCAACGCGCGGAGGCGGCAGGAGCCTATATCTCGGGCGGCGCCTGGCTGTCATGCAAGTTGGGGAGCCGACACCGTCAATTGTTGGGTGCGCTGATTGTAGCAGAAAGGCCGGGGGTGCGCAATCGGCCAAATGTTCTGTAGAAAAGGGGGCCGCCACAGTTGCCGCGAAATCACCATATACTGTGCCGCGCGTCCATCCTTGCACCACAGCCGGTAGGCGCTGTGGGGACTTTTCGATGCCCCCATCCGGCGGACAAAACAGCCTCTAAATTTAAGGTTGGTCGCCTTGCCTGCCTCTTGACGGCAAGGCCGGCCGTTGACAGCCGTCACCCCTTGATGACGCCGATGGGCCGCATGCGCGCCACCCGCTTCGACAGGCCCGCCTGGTGGACCACGTCCACCACCACGTCCACGTCCTTGTAGGCGTCGGGTTGCTCCTCGGCCAGGCCCTTCCAACTGCGGGCGCGGGCGATGATGCCGCTCTTCTCTAGCTCTGTGTCGATGCGGCGGCCCTCGGCGCGCTTGACGGCGGCGGTGCGGCTGAGGGCGCGGCCCGCGCCGTGGCAGGTCGTGCCGAAGGTGTGGGCCATGCTGCCCGGCTGCCCGACCAGCACCCAGCTGGCGCGGCCCATGTCGCCGGGGATGATCACCGGCTGGCCGATGGCCTGGTAGGCGGCGGGGACCTCCGGATGGCCGGGTGGGAAGGCCCGCGTCGCCCCCTTGCGGTGGACCCATACCCCCTTGTTCTGCCCGTTGACGACGTGCTCCTCAAACTTGGCGATGTTGTGGGCCACGTCGTAGATGAGCTGCATGTCGAGCGTCGCCCACGAGCGGCCGAACACATCGGCGAAGACCTCCCGCGCCTGCCACATCAGGAGTTGACGGTTGCACCAGGCGAAGTTGGCCGCCGCTCGCATCGCCCCGATGTAGCGCTCGCCTGCGGGGCTGTTGACCGGTGCGCAGGCCAGCTGGCGGTCCGGCAACTGGATGCCGTAGCGTTCGGGCACGCCGCGCAGCGTCGTGAGGGCGTCGTCACACACCTGGTAGCCCAGGCCGCGCGAGCCGCTGTGAATCATCACGCACACCTGCCCCAGGCGCAGGCCCATGACCGCCGCCGCCTCGGCGTCTACGATCTCATCCACGACCTGGACCTCCAGGAAGTGGTTGCCGGAGCCGAGGGTTCCGCACTGGTCTGCCCCCCGGTCCAGGGCGCGGTCGCTGACCCAGCGCGGCTCCGCCCCGTCCAGCCGGCCGCGGGCCTCGGTATGTTCCAGGTCGTGCTCTGTCACCAGGCCGCGCCGCCGCAGGTAGGGCACGCCGTCGGCCATCAGGCGGCGTAACTCGTCGCGCTCGAAGCGGTACGACCCTGAGCGGCCGACACCGGTCGGGATTTGCTCGAACAGGGCGTTGACCAGCTGCTTGAGATGGGGCCGCACGTCCGCCTCGGTCAGGCTCGACCGCACCAGCCGCACGCCGCAGTTGATATCGTAGCCGACTCCGCCCGGCGAGATGACGCCGCCCTCGTCGGGGTCGGTGGCGCACACGCCGCCGATGGGGAAGCCGTAGCCCCAGTGGATGTCGGGCATGGCCAGGCTGGCGACCTGGATGCCGGGCAGATGGGCGACATTCGCCACCTGCTCCGGGGCCTGGTCGGCCTTGAGACCGGCGATAAGTCGCTGGTCGGCGTAGATAATGCCGTCGACGCGCATTCCCTCGCGGTAACGCCTGGGGATGCGCCACGAATAGGGCGTGACCCGCTCGATCGGCCCGTCAAAGCCCTGTTTGCCCATAGCATCGCCCCAATCGGTGGGCCTAGATGTCTACAATGACCTCGGCCAGCCAGCCGTCGGGCGTTCGCGCGACGGTCAGCCCGTGGTAGGTGATGGCCTTCACCTCGTGGTCCAGCCGGTGGCGGTTGGGGTCGACCGGCTCGCCGCGAATCTCGGCGTCCAGCCCATCACTGGCGACGCGCACAGTGAAGTCGGCGCACAGCCAGCCCTGGGCATCGAAACGATACAGCAACTCGTTGAGCCAGTCGAACAGCAGGTAACCCAGGTCGTCGCCGTCGAGGCGCAGGCGGAC
Organism: Anaerolineae bacterium; assembly: GCA_026129385.1. Lineage (GTDB taxonomy): Bacteria > Chloroflexota > Anaerolineae > Epilineales > JAHCIE01 > JAHCIE01. The sequence goes on along the minus strand of JAHCIE010000230.1, from coordinate 2,145 downwards.
CGTCTCCCGTGGCTGTATCGCCGCCGCGTCCTCGACCAGCGTGGCCGTCAGGGCGCGCGCCATTGCCGCGAACAGCTCGTCCAGTGTCGCGGCGCGGGCGCGCAGCCCCAGGTCGGCGGTATGCTCGAAGGTCTCGTACATCGGCGGGGCGCCAGTCACGGGTGGCAGGGTTGGGTGCAGTTGTGCTGGACCCTCAGCACACATATCATTTGCCTATAGGCAGGTAGCGTAGTTCACCTACTCAAGGAGGCTAACATGTACGGAACGATTCTGCGCGGGCAGTTGAAGCCGGGGGCGGAAGTCGAACTGCTAGACTTGGTGGATGAGTTTGTGGCGCGACGGGTGCCGGGGTTCGTGGCCCAGTACACCTACCGTATGGACGTCGACCCCAACGTGTACATGACGGCGGTGATCTTCGAGAGCAAGGACGCCTACTTCGCCAATGCCAACTCGCCCGATCAGGACGCCCTCTACCAGCGGCTGGCCGCGCTGTTCGCCAGTGAGCCAGAGTGGCACGACGGGGAGATCGTCTACCCCCGCTAACCAGGCCGGCCGTCCCGCCGGCGCTGGCTCTACAGCCGCCAACCTCAGGCCCGATGCACACCCCGGTAGTCCGCCGCTAGCGGGGTGTCTTGCGCCATTGCGACGCCAACCTTAGGCGGCTGTCGTGCGCGGACGGTCCGTCGCCAGCAGCCAGTGCCTAAAATGCTCGATCATCACGCCGGTGACGATGCTCTCGTCATCGGGCGCGAAGCCGACGCAGGCGGACGCATCGACGTCCGCCCAGATGCTCGGGACAGGTGAGCTAGTGAAGTAGATGGTGAGAGAATCCGCCGTCGGATTGTAGTGCCCCCACAGCTTCGACGGTTCGATGCTCTTGGGAAAGTAGGCCTGGACGGACTGCCATACTCGCTCGACTTGCTCCACGGCACGCATTGCCATGACCCTACTCCTTCCACGTTCCGCGGTCATACTCCTCGTGGGTCAAGATGGCTCGAATGTACACCTTCTGCCGATTGTAGTGAATGGCGGCGATGAGGCGCATCTTGTTGCCACCGCTATTGAAGACAGTCAGCTTCCCAACTTGATCGGCGCTCGGAAACATCTGTCGTAACTCGGCGGAAGATGTGTATACTCCCACTTCCAAAACATAACTCGTTTCGCCTCCACCGTCAAACGACCTGCTCCGACCTTCAACTTTCAACCTGCCATCTTCAACCCCCCAGCGCCAGCATCACCTCCGGGCATCGGCGCAGACGGGCCAGGGCGCGGCTCTTCAGCACCCACACGTTGGCGGGCGTCGTGGACAGGGCGTCGGCGACGGCAGTGACGCTCTCCTCGGCCAGGAATAGCCGCTCGATGACCTCGCGCTGGGCCGCGCTGCGCAGGCAGTCTCGCAGCGCGGCGCGCAGGGCCGGGTCGGCGGCGGCGCGCTCGGCGCTCGCGGCGGCCTCGGCGGTGTGGGGGTCAGGTAGGACGACGCCCTCTTCCGCCGCGTCGTCGCCCCGCAGGGGCACGAAGCGGCGCGGCTCCGGCCGGGACGCGCCATGCGGCCCCATTTCGCGCAGCAGGACGACCCGCGCGTAGCCGAGGAAGGCCTCCGGCGCGCGCACCTCGTCCAGGTGCTGCCAGATGGCTTCGAGGGCGCGTTGCGCGGCGTCCTGGGCGCGCTGCGGGTCGTGGCTGCGGCGGCGGGCGATGGCGTGCAGGTAGCGGCCCATCTCGTCGAAGGCCTGCGCGGCGCGCCGCCCGTGCCCGGCCCGGCAGGCCGCGTACAGGCGGGGGCAATAGGCGTGGATGGTGGCGCGCTCGGCGCGGCGGGCGAGGCTGTCGCCGCTACGGCCAGGTGAGGCGCGCACCACGGCCAGCACCTCGGCCACGAAGGCGGCCTCGTCGTCCACCAGGCCCCAGCCGTGGTTGGCGAGGACGCGGCGCGCGGCGACCTGGCACTCGCGCCAGAGAGCGTCGTCGTTGGGGGTGGGCGGTGGAGGCATGGGGCGAGACTCGGCGCGGCGGGCGACGCGGCCGCGCCTACTTACGCATGGTGAGGATGTTGGAGGCCCGCAACGCGAGCGGTGGGGCAGGGTCGGGCGGGGTGGGTGGCGGCGTGGGGCCAACCAGGCCGGTGTACGCCGCGCGCAGGCC
>JAHCIE010000023.1 GCA_026129385.1 Anaerolineae bacterium | reverse complement strand
GCGCTGGGGGCGCAACTACCTGCGCACCCAGGGCTTCGACCGCGACATCGACGCCTTTGTCCGCGACGACTTACCGGGCCTCGTCCAGCAGGCCGCGCCCGACCTCATCCAGCGCCTCGTCGGGCCACTGACCGACGGTATCCTCGAGCGCGTCATGCGGCCGGGGCTGCTCGACTGGCGGGCAGGACGCGTGCGGACGCTGCAAGACCTGGAGGGGCATCTCACCGACCTGGCCGAGGCCTGGCTCCAGAGTGATAACGCCCGCGCCCTGGTCAACCGCGTCATCGAGGAGTGGCTGCGGCCCGTCCTGGCGAGTGTCCACGCCGGCGTCAGCCCCATCTGCGCCCGCTACGGTGTGCCGGGCGACCCGTTCTCGCTGCTGACCGACTTCGACCCGCGCGTGGTCATCCCAGCCGACGTCGGGCAGCGCGCCCAGTGGACGCAGCTCACCGATATGGTGCGCGACCTCGTGGGCGGGACAAGCGCGGCGGTGCTGGGGACGCTGCTGGTCGTCGGGCAGGCGGCATTCTTCCGCCTGGGGCCGGTAGGCTGGATTGTGTCGGCGGTCATCACGGCGGCGGCGCTGCTCATCGGCAAGCCCGTCGCCGAGGACTACGTCAAGACTCTAGCCATCCCGACGCTGCTGCGCGGCCCAATCCTGAGCGAAGGCCGCATCCGCGACATCGGCCTGCGCAACCGCGACCGCATCCAGGACAGCCTGCGCACAATGCTCGAAGGCAGTGACCTGAGCGAGACCCTGACCCGCGACGTCGGGCAGAAGCTGGAGGCGCTGCTCGAAGCGCGGGCGGAAGAGATCCGCCTGCTGATTAGCTGAGCCTGGCTCGATAGCCGCTGCCTGAGGCAGTGAATTGGTCAGAAAAGCATCTCCCCCAGGTTGTCCCTGGGGGAGATGCTGCTTTACGCCGCGCTGGTCTCAGCGACAGGGGGCGTCGGGGGAGGCGCTACCGCTTCGAGCTTGTCGAGGTCAACCCAGCGCTCGCACTGGGTACACTTGGCCTTGCTCTTGCCGGCCTGGGTCAGCAGGCCGCCGCAGGTCGGGCAGGGTTGGGGCAGCGGCTTCTGCCACGAGGCGAAGTTGCACGTCGGGTAGTTGGCGCAGCCGTAGAAGACGCGCCCGCGCTTGCTGCGTCGCTCGACCAGGTCGCCGCCGCACGTCGGGCAGGCAACGCCAATCTTCTCAAGATAGGGTGTCGTGTAGCGGCAGTCAGGAAAGCCGCTGCACGCGATGAACTTGCCGAAGCGCCCGAACTTGACGATGAGGGGCTTGCCGCACTGGGGGCACAGCTCGCCGGTTTCCTCCGGCTCCAGGCTGACCTTGTCCATCGTCGCCTCGGCCGCCGCGACGCGCTGGGCGAAGGGGCCGTAGAACTCGCGCACGACAGGAACCCAGTCCCGCTCGCCGTCGGCGATCTGGTCCAGCTCGCTCTCCATCTGCGCCGTGAAACCCACGTCGAACACGTCGGGGAAGTACTCGATGAGCAAGTCGCACACGATGAAGCCCAGCTCGGTGGGGATGAGGCGGCGATCTTCCTTCTCGACGTAGCCACGCGCCTGGATGGTGGTGATGATGGCAGCGTAGGTGCTAGGGCGGCCGATGCCATACTCCTCCAGCGCCTTGACCAGCGTCGCCTCGGTGTAGCGGGGCGGCGGCTGCGTGAAGTGCTGCTCCGGGATGAGGCGCAGCAGGTCCAGCATCTCATCCACGGTGAGGGGCGGCAGGACGGTGCCTTCGCCCTCCTCGCCGCTGTCCTCCTTCTCGCGACTGACCTCGTAGACGGCCAGGAAGCCCTCGAACTTGATGATCGAGCCAGTGGCGCGGAAGGTAGCCTGCCGCTCCAGAGTGATGGACTGGCCCGTCATCTCGTCGCGACTCTGGTAGCGGGCCGGGGCGGCCACGTCCACCGTCGTTACGTCCAGGATGGCCGGGTTCATCTGGGAGGCGACGAAGCGCTTCCAGATCAACTCGTACAGGCGATACTGGTCGCGGCTCAGGTGGTCGCGCAGCACGGCCGGCTCGCGTAGCACCGCCGTGGGGCGGATGGCCTCGTGGGCCTCCTGCGCGCCCTTCGCCCGCGTCTTGTACGTTGGCGGCTGGGGCGGCAGGAACGTCGGCCCGTAGCGCTGGCCGATGAACTCGCGCGCCTCCTCCTGCGCCTGCTTGGCGACGTTGACCGAGTCGGTACGCATGTAGGTGATGAGACCGACCTGGCCGCCCGCGCCGATGTCGATGCCCTCGTAGAGCTGCTGGGCGATGGACATGGTCTTCTTGGCGCCAAAGCCTAGCCGCCGCGAGGCATCCTGCTGCAGGGTACTGGTGGTAAAGGGTGGCGACGGGTAGCGGCGGCGCTCCTTCTGCTCGACCTTCGCCACGCGGTACGTCGCCCCTTCCAGGGCATCGACGATGGCCTTCGCATCCGCCTCGTTCTTGAGGTCGGCCTTCTCGTCGCCGATCTTGATGAGTTTGGCGATGAAGCTGGGCCGCTTGCCCTTGCCGTTGGCCTGCTGCTTGGCAAGCTCCGCCTCGAGCGACCAGTATTCCTCCGGCACGAAGGCCTGAATCTCGCGCTCGCGCTCGACCACCAGGCGCAGCGCCACCGTCTGCACGCGGCCCGCCGACAGGCGGCTGCGCACCTTGTCCCACAGGATGGGGCTGACCTTGTAGCCCACGAGGCGGTCGAGGATGCGCCGCGCCTGCTGGGCGTCCACCAGCTGCATGTCGATGTCGCGCGGGTGGGCGAAGGCCTCGCCGATGGCGGCGTTGGTGATCTCGTGGAACTCGACGCGCTGCACCTTGGCCGGGTCGATCTTGGCGGCCTCGACCAGATGCCAGGCAATCGCCTCGCCCTCGCGGTCGGGGTCCGTCGCCAGGAACACCTGGTCGGCGCTCGCCGCCAGTGTGGTCAGTTCCTTGACCACGCTCTTCTTCTCATTGGGCACGCGGTACTTCGGCTCGAAGTCGTGATCCACGTCCACGCTGAGTTGCGACTTGAGCAGGTCGCGGACGTGGCCGATGGAGGCGCGAACGTTGTAGCCGCGGCCAAGGAACTTGCCAATCGTGCGCGCCTTGGCCGGCGACTCGACGATGACCAGCCGCCCGCCATGACCGTGACTCGCGGCGGGCGAGAACGCGGCGCGGCCGCCCTTCTTGCCCGCGCTGGCCGTCTTGCCCGGCGCGGCCTTGCCAGTTACCTGCGCCGCGCGAGTCGTCGCTGCCAGTGGAGCCTTGCGCGTGCGGCTGGCCGCTTTGCGTGCGGCCTTAGCCGCCTCGGCGCTCGGCTTGGCCAGGGCGGCGTGGGCCGCTGTCTCGCCAGGGCGATAGAGGGTCGTGCCGCACACCGGGCACACGCCTTTCGTTCCCGCGCGGCCCGTCGCGGTGTACTCGGCGCGCGGCTCGTCCATCGTGCGCTTGGTGCGGCACTTGACGCAGTAGGCTTCAACCGCCTCACCGGGACCGCTGACAGTCTCCAGGGACACGGGGGCCGTCGTCTTGGGCGTCTTCGCCGCTATCTTCTTGGGGGTGGCGGTGACGTCTGGCTTAGGCACGTCGGCGTGGGCTGGCGTCTCGCCCATGCGATACAGGGCTGTGCCGCACTCGGGGCACACGCCGCGCGTCACGGGGCGACCGGCGGCATTGTACTCGGCCACCGGGTTCTGAACGGGTCGCTTGACCCGGCACTTCATGCAATAGGCTTCAATGTCCATCATTACACCTGGGATACGGGAATTTCCTCGCTCTTCATGCATCCGCCTCCGCTTCCTTCATTAGATGCTACGGAGACGCGCTAGCCTTGTGACGCCTGACAGGGAAGGGTCTTACCTGTCAGGCGGGCCAGCGCGCTTTCTACGAGGGGCAGAAACAGGAGGAGAGCCACAAGGGACGACCAAAGACAAAGGGCCGAGGACCAATCCAGAGCTAACCTATTGGTCGTCGGTCCTTTGTCCTTGGTCGCGCCGGGGGAGTGGTGGCCCGCGGAGGCGCGACGCTACAGCCGATGCACGTTCACCCGCGCCCAGGCGTTGTTCATGTAGCCCTTGAAGTTCCAAATGGCGCGGATGTCTTCGGGCTGGGTGTTGGCCGCCGAGTCCCAGGCGCGGGCGACAATCTCACCGCCGCCGGGTGGTACGTCCACGTCCGCCTCCCAGAAGACCCACACCCCCACCTGGCGCGGGGTCGTCAGGCGCGCGACCTGCCACGTCGCGCCGCCGTCGCTGGACACGTCGACACGCTCGACGGTGCGGCTGCCGCCGGCCATGGCATAGCCCTCGACGCGCAGCGGCCCGACCGGCACGGTCGCGCCGTCGCGGGGCGTGGTAATGGCCGCCGTGATGGACAACTCGCCGAGCATCAGGCCCTGCTCCCAGTCGACGGTCTGGGGGCCGATGTGGGGTGGGAAAACCTTGTAGGCGTGGGACTGGAAGTACTGCGTGGACGGTTCAGGTTGCAGCGTCAACGACGCCAGCCACTTGACGCTCCGCGCGCCGATATAGCCCGGCACGACCAGCCGAAGCGGGAAGCCGTGCAAGGGCGTCAGGGGCGCGCCGTTCATCTCGAAGGCCAGCAGGGCATCCAGGTGCAGCGCGGCGGCCAGGGGAATGGAGCCGCCGAAGCCGACATCGTGGCCATGACGCTCCACGTGGTCGAGGCCCATGAAGGCGACGTGCCGCGCCGCCGGGTCCACGCCCGCCTCGGCCAGAACGTCGCGCAGCAGGGTGCCACCCCAGGTCGCCGTGCTGATCGCGCCGTCCTGCCAGGGAACCTCGCCGGGAATGGGGGCGACGGCGAGGAGGTCAGTACGGCGATTGCCCGCACATTGCAGGGTCGTCGTCTGGGTGACGCGCGGGAAGCCCTCGCGCAGGTCGGTCAGCGACAGACTACGCGACGCGCGCACCAGGCCATCGATGCTGAGGCGGTACGTCGCGGCGTCCACCTCGGGGACCGGCCCGTGGTTGCGGGTGTAGAACAGGTCGAGGGGGGTAACGAGGCTTTGCCGCAGCAGGGCGGCGGGCGGCTCGCCATTGTACGGCTCGGTCTGCCAGACCACGTAGTCGGAGTGCTTGCCGTGGGGCTGCATAGGCCTCCTCACCTAGAGAACGTCGACCCGGCCGCGCCTCCGTAGCTCCGCCACGATCTGGCGCACATCCTGGGCGCGGTTGCGGGGCAGGATGAGAATCACGTCCTCGGTATCAACGATGACCAGGTCCTCGACGCCGATGGCCGCCACCAGGCGGTTGGGGCTGTAGATGAGATTGTTGCGGCTATCGACGCTGATGTACTCGCCCTCGACAATATTGGCATCCTTGTCGGGTGGCAGCACGTCGAACAGGGCAGCCCAGCTACCCACGTCATTCCAGCCGATGTCGGCCGGGATGACCACCACGTCCGAGGCGCGCTCGATGACGCCGTAGTCGATGGTCTCAGCGCGGATGCCCTCCCACAACTCGGCCAGCACAGTGTCGCGCGCTGGCGTGTCCCACGCCGCGCCGATGGTCGCCACGCGCTCGGCCAGCTCCGGCATGAGGCGGCGCATCTCGGCCTGAATCGTCTTCAGGCTCCACACGAACATGCCGCTGTTCCAGAAGAAGTTGTCGGAGGCCAGGAACTCGCGGGCGCGCTCCTCGGTGGGCTTCTCCTTGAACGACTCCACACGCAGCACGGGCAGACTCTGCCCGCCGATGCGGCCATTCGTCTCGATGTAGCCGTAGCCCGTATTTGGCTCAGTGGGCGTGATGCCCAGCAGGGCAATGTGGCCCTCGGCCGCCGCGGTGGCCGCTTCCAGCAGCACGGCGCGGAAGCGTTCCTGGTCGCGGATGAGGTGGTCGGCGGTGAGCACCGCTAGCAGGGCGTCGGGGTCGCGCCGCGCCAGCACCTCGGCGGCCAGGCCCACGGCCGGCGCCGTCCCCCGCCCGACCGGTTCGCCCAGGATGTTCTCGACCGGCACTTCCGGCAACTCGGCCTGCACGGCGTCGAGCCAGTGCTCGCCAGTGATAACCAGCGTGCGCTGCGGCGGGATAATGGGCGCGACGCGCAGATACGCCTCACGCAGTAAGCTATGCGGCGTGCCGATGTTCAAGAATTGCTTGGGCTGATCGCGGCGGCTGCGCGGCCAGAGACGTGTCCCGCCGCCGCCGGCCATGATGAGGGCATATAGATAGCTCATGCGTGATCCTCCGCGTCATCGCGGTTTCGCGTCACTCGACACGATAGGTTGGCCCAACCTCCCGTGCCGTCACGTAGTTCATGCCGCCCACCTGGCGCACCAACCCCTCCAACTCCATAAGCGCCAGGGTGGCGGAGACGGTAGGCAGCGGCAGGTCGGCAGCGCGGCTGATGACGTCAATATGGGTGGGGTCAGCCGACAAATATCCTAGCAGCGCCCGCTCCGTGTCATCTTCGGGGAGAGCCAGCTGGACGGCGCGTTGCTCAACGACACTACTCAGGTTCAATTCCTCCAGGATATCGGCGACGCTGGTCACCAGCTTCGCGCCATTCTGGATAAGGTAGTTTACACCGGCTGCAGTGGGGTTGAAAATATTACCGGGTACGGCGAACACGTCGCGGCCCTGCTCACCCGCCATGCGCGCCGTAATCAGCGCGCCGCTGGTCTGGCCCGCCTCGACAACCAGCACGGCGATGGACAGGCCGCTGACGATTCGATTGCGGGCCGGGAAGTGGCGCCCCTCTGGCCGCGTGCCCAGGGGATGCTCGCTCAGCAGCGCGCCCCGTCGCGCGATGTCGGCGGCCAGCTTCGTGTTCGACGGCGGATAGACCACATCGGGGCCACAGCCCTGCACGGCGATGGTGCGGCCGCCCGCCGCCAGGGCAGCGGTATGGGCCATGGTATCGATGCCGTAGGCCAGGCCGCTGACAATGGTGATACCCTGCTCCGCCAAACCGGCGACCAGGCGCAACGTAGCCTCGCGGCCATAATGGGTCGGGTGGCGCGTCCCGACCACGGCCACGGCCATCTCGTCGGCCTCCGTCAGCTCGCCGTGGACATAGAGCAGGGGCGGCGGGCCATCAATCTCGCGCAGCAGCCGTGGATAGTCGGGGGTGTCCAGGGTCAGCAGCGTCAGCCCCGCCGCTTCGACCCGCGCCAGCTCCGCGTCCAGGTCCAGCCGTTGCCGCACCTGGACCAGCGCCTCGATGGAACGCGCGTCCAGCCCCGTGGCTCGCAACTGCTCAGGCGAAGCATGCCAGGCGCGGTCGATGCCGCCGAAATGCTCTTGCAGGGCGCGCAGGCGCACCGGGCCGATGCCCGACACACGGTTGAAACCCACCCAATAGCGGAGATCGTCGCGCATTGCCGCCTACAACGCATCCTCCAGCCGGGCGCGATAGCGCGCCGACTGGGCATGGCACAGGGCGACGGCCAGGGCATCGGCCGCGTCATCGGGTCGCGGGATGTCGTCCAGGGCGAGCAGCATACGCACCATCTGCTGCACCTGGCCCTTGGTGGCATTGCCGTAGCCCACAATAGCCTGCTTGACCTCCATCGGGCGGTACTCGTGGACTGCGATGCCCGCGTTGGCAGCCGCCAGCAGGACCACGCCCCGCGCGTGCCCCACCGCCAGGGCGGTCGTCACGTTCTTGCTGAAGAAGAGCTGCTCGACGGCGACGGCCTCCGGCCGGTGGCGGTGGACCAGCTCGTCCAGGCCCCAATAGATGAACTGGAGGCGGCTCGCCAGGGGCAAACCCGCCTCCGTTGTCAGCGCGCCATAGTCGACCAGGCGCACGTCGTCGCCGTCGGCGTCGATGATGCCCCAGCCGCAGATGGCTGTACCTGGGTCGATACCCATGACGCGCATGCTACGCCTCGAGCTTCTCGTAAACCTCGTCGGAGACTTCGAGGTTGCTATAGACGCGCTGCACGTCGTCCAGGTCTTCCAGGGTGTCGATGAGCGTGAGCACCTGGAGGGTATCCTGTTCGCCGAGGGTCACGTTCATCTTGGGGATGCGCGCCAGCTCAGCCGACTTAACGCTCAGCCCGGCCTTGATCAGCCCCTCGCGTACCGACTGGAGGTTCTCGACGGCCGTCAGCACTTCCAGCCCCTCATCCACCGCCTGCACGTCGTCTGCGCCCAGGTCGATGGCCGTCAGGCTGACCTCGTCAGAGTCCTGGCCGCTCAGTCCCACCAGGATGACGCCCTTCTGCTCGAACTGCCACGCCACCGCGCCGCCCTCGGCCAGGCTGCCGCCGCGCTTAGTCAGCGTGCTGCGGATGTTGCCAACGGTGCGATTGCGGTTGTCGGTCAGCGTCTCCATGAGGATGGCGACGCCGTGGGGGCCATAGCCCTCATACACGACTTCATCGAAGTGAGCCGCCCCCTCGCCACCGCCGGTCGCCCGCTCGATGGCGCGTTCGATGCTGTCCTTGGGCATATTGACGGCGCGCGCCCGGTCCATCGCCAGGCGCAGCGAGAAGTTGGCGTCGGGGTTAGGGCCGCCCTGCCGCACCGCCGATTGAATCTCACGCGCCGCCTTGGTAAAGACCGCGCCGCGCTTGGCATCCGTCGCGCCCTTCTGACGCTTGATCTGTGCCCAGTGGGAATGTCCAGCCATAAAGAACCCTCCGCCCTCAGTCCACTTGTGTGTCTGTGACGGGTAATTATAGCACAGGTGGGGCGAGAATCATCCCTAGGGATGACCGGCCATCGCCCCTTTGCCTGTTTACTGCCCCCACCCGGCGTGATATGCTCCCTGCGACCGAAAGCTATGCCTGGTTCGGAGTTCCGGATGAAGACCCCATACCCCTCGCTTATCGAGCGCGTCGCCATTCGCGCCCGCGCCTACCAGGATGAGGCCGACTACGCCCGCCTGCGCTACCTACTCGTCGAGAGCTACTGCCTCAGCGGCGCGCAGTTCAACTGGCAGCTCGACCGCCTCGAGGCGCTGCGGTTCGGCCGCCACGCCCAGGAGGAACTGACCGGCGCGCGGTCGTGGCCACAGGCCATCCGTCTGTGGGAGGCGGAGGGCGGCAAGTTCGTGGGGGCTGTGCTGAACGAGGGCGAGGGCGACTTCTTCCTCCAGATTCACCCCCACTACCGCCACATCGAGAATGACATGCTGGCCTGGCTGGAGGGCCATCACGCCGCCCTGCGCCCCACCGATGCCGCTCCGTGGCCGGTGTACACCTACGCCTACGAGAACGACGCCCCGCGTCACGCCCTGCTCGCCCGGCGCGGCTACGTCAACCTCGGCCGCTCCGAGGCCTACCGCACCCGCAGCCTTGACGCACCCATCGCCACGCCTGCGTTGCCTGAGGGCTACGCCGTACGTACCCTGGCCCTCGACGAGCCGGAGGAACTGGCTCGCCTGGCCGAGACCAAGACCCTCACTTTTCCCCACACTCGCTGGACGGCCGCGACGGTGCGCGTGGTTGCCCTGGCTCCTACCTACCGCCCCGATCTGGACTTCGTCGTCGCGACGCCCGACGGTACCCTGGCCGCATTTTGCACCATCTGGTATGACAGTGTCAATCGTATCGGCGTCTTCGAGCCGGTCGGCACGCACCCTGCCCACCGGCGGCGTGGGCTGTCGAGCGCCATGATGCTCGAAGCCATGCGGCGGGTCAAGGCGCTGGGCGCCAAGAAGGTACACGTCAACACGGGCGCGGACTACTACGCCAATGCCCTGTACGAGTCCCTCGGCTTCTCGTCTGTCGAGTACGACACCCGCTGGCAGAAAGACCTGGCCGTGTAGGAGCGACCGCTTCACCATCGACCCGCCCCCCCGTCATCGATATCCCCACTGGCGACCCGCCTCGTTGGTTAGAGCTAGCGGCCACCTCGCCCGGCAATCTCCAAGCCGGGGCATGACGTGCGCATAACTTTGCGTGTCTGTCAAGCGTCATGTATACTGGTGTCGCTTCGGCAGAGCCAGGCGGCGCGCGATGCGCCCATATCCATCCCCCGTCACTGCGAGGAACGCGCCGTGCAACTCCGCAATCGCCTTGCCCAGACCTACGACTGGTATCGCCGCTACATCTACAGCCTGCTCTCCTTCCGACGCCCTCCTCCATTGATTTTTAGTCACGCGCCACGCTATGCTCACAGCCTGATCACCCAACCCCCTCGGCCCACCCACCTCCCCTTCGACCTCCAGATCGAGGTCACCACTACCTGCAACCTGCGCTGCATCATGTGTTACGGCACGATGCCCATGCCGCCCGCCCGGCATCTGCGTTTTGACGCCTTTCAGCGCGTGGTCGATCAGATTCCCAATCTGTATCGCGTCGTGCCCCAGGGTATTGGCGAGCCACTGCTGAACCCCGATCTGATGGCGATGGTCGACTATGCGGCCAGGCGTGGCTGCGCCGTCGACTTTCACACCAACGCCATGCTCCTGACCGAGGCGCGCGCCACGCGGCTCATCGACGATGGCCTGGCCGCCTTGACGGTGTCCATCGACGCCGCGACGGCGGAGACCTTCGAGGCGATCCGGCCTGGCTCCCGCTTCGCCCAGATTGTTGAGAATCTGGAGCGGCTGCGCGACATGAAGCGCGCTCGACGCGCTCGCTTTCCCCAGCTGCGCTTCCACGTTGTCGCCATGAAGCCCAACCTGGCCGAGATGCCCGACATCCTGCGCCTGGCCCATCGCCTCGATGTCGAGATGGTCATCATCTCGCCGGTGTACGCCGCCGCGCCAAGCATGGAGCCGCTCACGGTGTCGCCCCAGGAATGGCAGGACTTGCGGCAACTGGACGACCTGGCGCGCGAGTTAGGCCTTGCCCTGCACTTCACCATTCGCGAAGTCGAGGAGTTGGCGAATGGCGCCGCCGCGCCCCTGCTCTGGCCATCCGACCCGCTGCCCCGGTCGGCCGAACCGGCGGCCACGCCCCCCGCCAGCGAGCCTACCCCCAGGGCGTCGAGCGTGCGGCGACGCGCTCCGTGTCGCTACCCCTGGACCAGCATGTACGTTGGCGTGAACGGCGATGTTCACCCGTGCTGTGCGTCCCTGGCCTCGGGCGGCTATAAGCTGGGCAACGTGTTTGAAGCGCCGGTCAACGAGATCTGGTGGGGCGAGAAGTACCAGGCCTTTCGCCGCCGGATGACGGACGCCGCTGCCCCGTGGCCGGACCCATGCGCCGTGTGCCCCCTGGTCGGCAAGCTGGCCTCGGCGGCCACGACCGAGGACCAGCGCGGCGCGCCGACGTCGCTGCCGTCGTCTTCCCTCGCCTGAGGGCTGGAGACGACCTATGCATACCGAGGCGTCTTTCACCCGCGCCGTCCCCAGGCTGCGTCTGACCTGGCCGCTGTGGGGCCTGGCGGCCGCCATCGCCGTGGGGCTGGCCGTCCGGCTGGCCGTCCTCGACTACGGGCTGCCGTTCATCTACTACGGCGACGAGCGCTACCTGTTTCTGCCCGCCCTGCGCATCGCTCAGACGGGCGACCTGAACCCGACGCGCCTCGACTACGGCTCCTTGTTCGTCTACGTGCTGGCGGCCGTCTACTGGCTGGCGGCGCAGCTCGGTCTACTCCCAGTGGTGACGAACGCCCCCCTGTCGGGCTATGACTTGACCTACTACCCCGTCCCCGATCTGGTGCTGGTGGGACGCGGGCTTGCCGTGGCCTTCAGCCTGGTCGCATTAGTGGGTGTCTTCCTGGTCGGGCAGCGCCTCTTCGACGCCCGTGTGGGCGTCCTGGCGGCCGCCCTGCTCGCTCTATCCCCCTGACGATCTTCCAGTCGCGCTTCGGGGTCACGGACACACTACTGCAAGCCCTCACCATCTTCGGCCTGTGGGCCATTCTGCGCCTGGTCGAGACGGTCACCTGGCGGCGCGCGCTGCTGGCCGGCGTCCTCGTCGGCCTGTCGGCCTCGGCCAAGTATCCTGGCTTGCTACTGAGCCTGCCACTGGTCGCGGCCATTCTTCTGTCCCGCTCGCGACCCCGCGGCCGGTGGCCGCTCGTTGCCGGGCTCGGCGCGGCGGGGGTGGCGTTCCTACTGACCACGCCCTTCACCGTCCTCGACTGGCCCAAGTTCATGGTCTTCCTGAGCGTCTTGCGTGTGAGGCATGTCGGTCCGTCCGTCGTCTACGAGGGGGGGCCGAGCGCGCTGTGGTACGTGCGCGAGATTCTGGGGCGGGGCGAGCGAGCTATGCTGCTACTGGGGTTGGTGGGCGGCGTGCTGTCCGCCCTGCGTCGCCCGCGCGAGGCGGTCATCTGCTGGCTGTTCCCGCTGGCCCTCTTCGCAACCATGAATAGCGGCGGTAACCGGTCGCTGCGCTACCTGCTGCCTATCCTGGCGGTGCTGGCCGTCTTCGCCGCCTACGCCCTGGTCGCCCTGATCGACGCGCTCCCGGCCCGGCGACGCTGGCTCGGCTGGCTGACGGCGACCGTGTGCCTGGTCTCGCTGCTGGCCCCGACACTGATGGATATCCAGGCGCTGCGACAGCCGGACGCGCGGGCTCTGGCCGCGGCCTGGGTGCGTGAGAACGCGGGCGGCATGCCCCTCTTCTCCGACGACATGGCTCTCGCCGACGCCCCATCTCTGCCGCGCATCACGCGCGCCGTCACCGTGGTAGAACACCCGGCGGCCTGGTACGCCGAGCACGGCTACCTGCTCTTCGCCAGCGATTTCCGCCGCTGGGACCCCAATCGAAGCGTCGCGCAGGAGCAGTTGTGGCAGGCCTTCGAGGCGGACCCGACCCTGGAGTTAGTCGCCCACCTCGACGGCCACATGTGGGGCGTGCCGGGCTACGGCGTGCGTATCTACCGGCCGCGCCCCGCCGCCCAGGGCCAGCCGTGATTCAGGCCGACCCTGAAAGCGCGTCTCGTCAAGGCGTTGGGTAATGGAGCGGGGTTCCGTTCAGGCCTACGGCCCACGCCTCACCACCCGCCGCGGCGACGCCGAGCAGCCCTATCCCTGTCGGGCTGCTGACCATCTGCCATTCGTTTCCCACCAGCCTTAGAATCACCCCGCCGTCTCCCACCGCCCAGGCAGTGGTCCCATCGACCGTTACACCCCGAAGGGAAACCACAGTCGGGCTGGGAACGACTTCCCACCCCGTCGCGCTCAGGCGGAGGGTGACGCCGTTCTTGCCGACGGCCCAGCCGTCCTCCGGACCACTCCGCGCCAGGTCGTGGAGTATCGATGTCGTTGGACTGGGGACCGCCGCCGCGATGGCGTTGAGCAGGGCGTCGCCGGAGCCGGAAGACTGGTTCACGGGGATGAGCGCACGGATAGCGGAGATGCTCGCGAAGGCAATAATCGGCACAGAAAAGGTGATGGGCATCCCGACTGAGATGTCGGGATGCCCATATTTCGGGGACGTCGCGGACTCCGGCGCTCTGTTACCCGGCCGAGGTCAACTCCCAATGCTCAGCGGAGCGCCACAGGCCAGAGGTCAGTAGCTGGCGGATGAAGAGCAGTTCCTTGGGCAGATTGTCGTAGAGCTTGATGCACAGTTCCTCGTGGGCCAGGACCTCCTTCAGCCAGTCGTCACGGTCCACGGACATCAGGTCCTGGAAGGTGTCGCGGTCGAAGCCTTCCATACCTTTCCAGTCCAGGTCCTCGTAGCGCGGCATCCAGCCCAGAGGGCCTTCGATGCTGGCGGCGCGGCCGTGGGCGCGCTCGACGACCCACTTGAGGATGCGCATGTTCTCGCCGAAGCCCGGCCACAGGAACTTGCCGTCGTCGTCCTTGCGGAACCAGTTGACGAAGAAGATACGCGGCGGGTTGGGCAGGCCGCGGCCAAACTGGAACCAGTGGTTGAAGTAGTCGCCCATGTGATAGCCGCAGAAGGGCAGCATCGCCATCGGGTCGCGGCGGACTTCGCCGACCGCGCCGGCGGCGGCGGCGGTCGTCTCGGACCCCAGCGTCGACGCCGAGTAGACGCCATACGCCCAGTTGAAGGCCTGGTAGACCAGCGGGACGACGCTGCTACGGCGGCCGCCGAACATGAACGCCTCGACCTTCACACCCCTGGGGTTGTCCCAGTCAGGGTCGAGCACGGGGCACTGTTCGATGGGGGCCGTGAAGCGCGCGTTGGGGTGGGCGGCCTTGCGCCCACTGTCCGGCGTCCACGGCTGGCCGAGCCAGTCGGTGAGCTGCGGCGGCGGCGTCTTGGTCATGCCTTCCCACCACACATCGCCGTCTGGCGTCAGCGCCACGTTGGTAAAGATAGTGTTCTCGGTGATGGTGGCCATCGCATTCGGGTTGGACGATTCCGACGTGCCGGGGGCCACGCCGAACATGCCCTTCTCCGGATTGATGGCATACAGAGAGCCATCGGGGCCAGGCTTGATCCAGGCGATATCGTCGCCGACGGTCGTGATCGTCCAGTCGGACAGCGCCTTGGGCGGGATGAGCATGGCGAAGTTGGTTTTGCCGCACGCGCTCGGGAAGGCGGCCGTAACGTAGGTCTTCTCCCCCGTGGGCGACTTGACGCCCAGGATGAGCATATGCTCGGCCAGCCAGCCCTCGTCGCGAGCCAGGACGGAGGCGATGCGTAGGGCGAAGCACTTCTTGCCCAGCAAAGCGTTGCCGCCATAGCCGCTGCCGTAGGACCAGATAGAGCGCTCTTCCGGGAAGTGGACGATGTAGCGCGTTTCCTTGTTGCACGGCCACGCGACATCCTTCTGGCCAGGGGCCAGCGGCACGCCGACGGAGTGCATGCAAGGCACGAAGAAGCCGTTCTCGCCCAGGATGTCCAGCACGGCGCGGCCCATGCGGGTCATGATGCGCATGTTGGTGGCGACGTAGGGCGAGTCGGACAGCTCGACACCGATGTGGGCGATGGGCGAGCCAAGCGGCCCCATGCTGAAGGGGATAACGTACATGGTACGGCCGCGCATGCAGCCGTCGAATAGCGTGTTGAGGGTCGCCTTCATCTCGGCCGGATCCATCCAGTTATTGGTCGGACCGGCGTCCTGCTGGCGCAGGCTACAGATAAAGGTGCGGTCTTCCATACGAGCGACGTCGCTCGGGTCGGAGCGAGCCAGGAAGCTATGGGGACGCTTCTCCGGGTTGAGGCGAATGAAGGTGCCAGACTGAACCATCTCCTCGCACAGGCGGTCGTACTCCTCCTGAGAACCGTCGCACCAGTGAACCTGATCGGGCTGGCACAGTGCGGCCATCTCCTCGACCCAGGCCCGCAGCCGCTGGTTCTTCACATAGTCAGGCACGCTGATGGGGGACGTTGGTTGTGCTACAGCCATGCTCCGCTCCTCATGAAAGGGGGTACTGTGAGTCTCACTGCGCGGACAAGGCGGCCGCGGCTGGTATGGGTGGGGTGAGACAGACCAATCCAGTACCGTATTATACAGTATACCCCAGGTATGCAAGTGGGGATTCGCTTTCGCCACGAGAAGACATCGCCACTGGGCCAGGCGGCAGCGCGTGAAAGTTGCGTAACAGGCGAGTAACGTGGGCCTGGCTGCCGCGTTGTAATGTACACATGCAACTCATCTAAGGGGGGAATACGTGACGCGCTACGCACTCGCCGCGGCGTGCGCCATTATCGCGCTCCTGGCGCTTATCCCGTGGGCCGTGCGCACCGAGGCAGCCGACCCGATAAGGCTGGAAGTGACGACCATGCCCGGCTACATCTATGATACCGATTACGACATCACCGCTGGCTATACGCTGGGCGCGTGGAACGAGCACCAGGTCTATAAGGCCTTGATCTACTGGGGCGTCAGGCAAGGTCTGACGCCCGACGAGATCGGCCTGGCCGTGCGCATCGTGAAGCGCGAGAGCAATTTCAACCCCTACGCTCTCAACAGCCGAGGTGAGTATAGCGTCGGCCCCGCCCAGTTCAACCGACGTGGCGGGTTGTGGGGGAGCCTGCCGCCCGGCCGCGAGGGCTGGCCGGATACCAACGCGGCCCAGCAGATGCGCGCCCTGACGTGGGGACTGCACAATGGCTACGCCAGCCACTGGCTGACCGCCTGCGAGCGCAACGGCTGTTAGCCGTCGCGCGTCCCAACGCCTGGCGTATCTACCCCGCCACATTCACCCCCGCCCCCTGCAACAGCATCGCCAACTGCTGGGCCGTCGTAACCGCCTGGCCCTGGTAGTGGTTGTTGGCGAAGGCGAAGAGCCGCTCGCTGCGCGCCGCCATGTCCTGAATCTTCGGCACCCACTCCTGCAACTCCTCAGCGCTGTAGGAATAGTCATACCGTTCGTAGGACTCGGCGTGGCTCCACCACTTGGCGTAATTTCTGCCGTGGAACCGCACATAGGCGATGGGGCCGGTGACCCAGGCGACGGGCGGCACGAGCGTCTTGAACTGCGGCTGGTCCACAGCGCAGAAGCCGAGGCGGCACTCCGTCAGCAGCTCAAAGACCTCGTCCTGAATCCACTCCCGGTTGCGGAACTCGACCACCGTCGGCAGGTCGCTCAGCCGCTCTCGTAGCCGCCGCACGTAGTCCTGGTTCTCTGGCGTGTTGTGGAACGACGTCGGGAACTGGGCCAGGACACAGCCGAACTTGTTGGCTTCCAGCAAAGGGTACAGGGCTGAGGTGAACTTGTCGAAGGCGTCGGGGTCGTCGCGGCCGTGGGTCAGCTCCTGGCTGGCCTTGATCGTGAACAGGAAGCCGGGCGGCGTCTTGTCGGCCATGGCCTTGAGGGTACGGGCGGCGGGTAGGCGGTAGTAGGTGTAGTTGATCTCGGTACAGCGGAAAAGGTTCTCGGCGTAGTAAGTCAGCCAGTCGGTCTTCTTGAGGCCGTCGGGGTAGATGGGACCGACCCAGTCATCGTAGCTGTAGCCGCTTGTGCCAATGTAGATATCGGCAGGCATATGGGCCTCCTGGGACAAGACGGTATCACCCTTCGTGTGTAACGAGTCTAGTACGCCTGTTCTGAATTGTCAACCGCGCCGCACGTGTGGCGGTAGGGCAATATGGCCGCCAAAGTGAAAGAAATGCGAGCCAGGATGAATTAACCGTGTGGGGTGACTCGGTTCAATCACGCGGCGGGGGGGTATGACGCGGCGGCGCGATACGTCCGGCAAGGCGTGCCAGCGATGGCTTCACGCGAAACGTATGGCCCACGGTGCGCCGAGGTCGTCCATGCAGGGCGGCCGGTTGGGGGCGCGTGTCGGCCTCGCCCCTATCCCCCTGGCGTCGACAACGTTCATCAACCGCGGCCGAGAGTTGGCCGCGCTCGAAGACCTGCTCCCGACGCACCCGATCCTCACCATCACGGGGCCGGCTGGCTGCGGCAAGACGCGACTGGCGGTAGAATTTGCGAAGCGCCACGCTCACAAGTTCGCGGGCTATGTTGTCTGGGTGGACCTGACAGCCGTATCGTCACCGGCCCTGATGCCCCAGACGATAGCGTCAGCCCTCGGCATCCGCGAGCGCAGTGGCCAGCCCCTGATGGAAACTCTGGCCGAGCACCTGCGCGATAGACCTTGCCTGCTCGTCGTAGATGACTGCGACCACCATGCGAAGGCGGTAGGCAGCCTGGCTGCCACGCTGACGCGCGCCGCGCCAGACCTGCGTATTCTTGCGACAAGCCGCGAGTTGCTGGGCGCTCGCGACGAGCGCGTTGTGCCCCTCTCGCCCCTCGAAGTCCCGCCTGCCGCCAACCCGTATACCAGTGGCGGCCTTGCCGCCGCCACCCCGTCGCTGCCCGCGTCACAGCAGGGGGATCCCGTGGCCGCCCCCCTCACCTACGACGCGGTCGCCCTGTTTGTGGAACGTGCCCAGCGCGCCTGCCCCGATTTCGAGTTGACGCCGACCGTTGCGCCACCTGTGTGCTCCATCGTGCGTCGACTGAATGGGCTGCCTCTGGCCCTGGAACTGGCCGCCGCCCGGCTACGCGGCCTCTCGGTTCAACAGCTCGATGCCTGCCTCGACGACGGCCTGAGCCTGCTCACGTGCAGCGACTCCTCCGCCCCCAGCCATCACCAGACCCTCGCCGCTGCCATCGAATGGAGCTACCAGGCCCTGTCCCCGGCCGAACAGGCGCTATTCAGGAGTCTGTCCCTCTTCGCGGGCGGCTTCACCCTCGACGCTGCGCACGCCATGCACGCCGCCTCGTCAGGTGCGACGTCGGCGCGTATGGGGTCCACGGCCGCGCTGCTATGCCAGCTGGCCGACAAGTCGTGGCTGATGCTGGATCGCCAGGCCGGCCGCTACACCATTCTTGGCTTGCTGGCCGACTACGGGCGCGAGCAGTTGGCCGTGGATTCGGCCGCGCTGCCCGTCCGCCTATACCACGCCCGATACTACCTCGCCCTGGCGGAACGCCTCATGAGTGGGGGCGATGCCGGAGCGGCCGACCACCTGGCCGTCCTGGCGATGGAGCGCGACAACCTGCGCCTGGCCATGGAGACCTTCGCGGCGGCCCGCGATGGCGAGGCGGCCCTGCGCCTGGCGTGCAGCCTACAGAGCTTCTGGGAGACGCGCGGCTCGGTGAGCGAGGGTCGCCGCTACCTCGGTACAGCTCTGGCAGTCGGGCAGCCGTCGCCACCCTCCATCCGCGCGCGCGCCCTCGAAGCCAGTGGGGCCCTGGCCCACGTCGCCAGTGACTACCCTGTGGCCGCCCAGGAGTTGCAGGAGGCCCTGACCCTGTGGGAAGCCGCCCAGGACGAGGCAGGCGTCGCCCGCTGCCAGCTGGCTCTGGCGTTACTGGCGAAAGATCAAGGCCAGTATCCTGAGGCCATGCTGCGCTATAGCCAGAGCCTGGCCTTGTTTGAGCGGCTAGGCGACCGGCGGCAGACAGCCAATGTCCTGACGAACATGGGCATCCTGGCCCACTTGCAGGGTGATTATCGCCTCTCAACGCGGCGCTTTGAGGCCAGCGTGGCGCTCTATCGCCAGCTCGATGATAGGCGCGGAATCGCCTATGCCCTCAGCAATCTGGGCCTGGCCGCCCGCAACCAGGGGCATTACGACCGGGCGCAGGAACTCCACGATGAGGCGCTGGCGCTCCGGCGGGCCGCCGGCGACGAGTTAGGCGTCGCGTATTCCCTCGCCAATCTAGGGCTACTGGCCCAGAACCAGGGTCAACTGGACGACGCCCAGGCCCGGCAGGCCGCAAGCCTCGCGGCTTTCAAGCGACTGGGCCATCAAGCCGGGGTCGCCCTGCTCCTTTCAACCCTCGCTCAGACGGCTCTGTACCAGGATGACGTGCCCCGGGCACACACCCTGGGCGCCGAGAGTCTGGCCTTGTACCAGAGCCTGGGAAACACCTGGGGTATCGCGACCGCGCTCCACATCCTCGCTACTGTGACCTTCGAGCAAGGCGACGAGGCCACGGCCAGGGCGCAGGTGACGGACAGCCTGACCTTGCGGCGGGACCTGGATGACAGGCACGGGATCGCCGAGTGTCTGGAAGCGCTGGCTGTGATCGAGGGCCGCCACATGCCCGCCCGCGCGCGCACCCTGCTCGTCCTGGCGAGCGAGGTGCGTCCGTTGATTCCCGCCCCTCGCGCTCCCATCGAGACACTCTATCTGCGGGCCAGACTCGGCGAGCTACCATCGCAGGACGCCCACGCCCGGCGCCTGCTGAGATGCTGCCAAGACCCGGCGGCCGCCTTCCAGGCGGCCGTGGATTTCGCTCTGCCGACGCGGCCGAGCGTTGTCGTCGATATCAGGCCTGAGATATGTAGCCAACAGGCCTTGCGACAGGCTATGCGCCATCTCAACGATATCGCCTATCTACAGCGCAGTCCCCTGGTGGAGACCGTCGCCGCGATGACGGGCGCACGGCCAACAGGGCGCGCGGTCCGATTGCTGCTGCTAGAGGCCATCGAGACCCTCCGCCCTACGCAGCGGGGGGACAGAGAGGATCGCCGCGCCCTGGCCTATCACCTGTTGCGCCGTCGCTTCGTCGACGAGGACAGCCTCCAGGACGTGGCGCGCGCCCTGGGACTCAGCGAGCGCCAATATTACCGTGAGCAGCAGGCCGCGTTAGATCTTCTCCAGGAAGCTCTGCACGAGCGCCGGGCGCAAGCGCG
>JAHCIE010000229.1 GCA_026129385.1 Anaerolineae bacterium | reverse complement strand
GCTTCGACGCGTGGCGGACGACCCTCGTCGCCCCCGTCGCCGCGGCCGCGCTGCCCGCCCTGGGGGGCGAGGGCCCAGCCGCCGCCCCGCCCGCCTACCATCGCCTGTCGCCCACCCATATTGCCGTCGATGTTGACGCGCCCCGCGCTGGCCTGCTCAACCTGTCGGAGGTGTGGTATCCCGGCTGGACCGCGACCGTTGACGGCCAGCCCGCGCCCCTGCTGCGCGCCTACACCACCCTCATGGCCGTGCCCGTCGCGGCCGGCGCGCACCGCGTCGAACTGCGCTTCGACCCACCCCTGGTTCGCCTCGGCCTTGCCATCAGCGGCATCACCCTGCTCCTGGTCGCCATCGGCCTCGTCTGGACCCGGACGCGGAGGCGCGCATGAGTTTCAATCTGGCCGCGTCCTCGTCACCCCAACCTGCCAACCTTCGATCTTCAACCATCAACACATGGTGGACCGCCCTCGGCCTGACCATCCTCGCCTTCGTGTGGCGCGTCGTGGATCTGAACCGCTTCGCCACCTGGGACGAGCTATTCTGGAGCCACGCCGCCCTGCGCTTCTGGCGCGCCGTCCAGTCAGGCGCGTGGCCCCGCACCTACGTCATCGGCCAGCCGGGTGTCGTGCAGATGTGGCTGGGCAGTCTGGCGGCGACCGTGCGCGGTTGGCTCGGCGGCGAGGCGGTCTGGGAGGCCAGTCGCGCAGCGGGCCGCCCCCGCTATGACCCCGCCAATCTCCCCATGCTTGGCGCGGTCGCCGACGAGGGCCGCTCGTTCACGCCCATGACAGGCCTGCTGACCGCGCTGGCTGTCGGCGGAGTCTACCTGCTGGCGCGGCGGCTGCTGGGCGGGCGCGCCGCGCTGGTGGGCGCGCTGCTCCTCATCATCAACCCCTTCTACCTGGCCCACTCGCGGGTCGTGGCCCTCGACGCCGTCCTGGCGAGCCTGATGCTGCTTAGTGTGCTGGCCTGGCTGGTCTATCGGCGCGAGGGACGACTGCGCTTCCTGCTGTTGTCGGGCGTCCTGGGTGGGCTGGCCGCCCTCCAGAAGACGACCGGCGTCTTCGTCCTGGGCTACGTCGGCCTGCTGTGCCTGATTCCCGTGGCGCAGGCTGTCGCGGCTCGCCGCTGGCGTGACGCCCTCGTCAAGGGCGTCGTACCCTTCGCTGGCTGGGCCATCGTCGCCGCCGCGACCTACGTCGTCGTCTGGCCCGCCATGTGGGTCACGCCGGTCGATACCCTCGCCAATCTGATGGAGACCTTGCGCGCCTACGCCCCCGCCGCCCACGACCCGACCTTCTTCCTGGGCGAGGCGACCGTCGCGCCGGGGCCGCTATTCTACCCGCTGGTGGCCGTATTCCGCTCGTCGCCGCTGACGCTGCTTGGCCTGGCCCTACTGGCGTGGCGGGCCGTGCGCCGCGACCGCGCGCTGCCGTGGCCGACCGTCGGCGCGCTGCTGCTCTACGCCGGGCTGTTCGGCATTGCCCTGTCACTATCGGCCGCCAAGTTTGAGCGCTACCTGCTCCCCGCCCTGCTGCCCCTCGATCTGGCGGCGGGCGTTGGCCTGGCCGCCGTCTTCCTGGGGGCCTACACGCGGACCACGGACCACGGACCACGGACCACGACGGACACCTCGTCTCGCAATCACCCGTTGGGCTTTGGTCCTTCGTCCTTCGTCGGCCCCCTCCTTCTCGTTGCCCTCCTCCTCGGCCAGGGCCTGCTCGTTCTCAGCTACCACCCCTACTACCTGGCGTGGTATAATCCCCTCTTTGGCGGGCAGCGCGCCGCCCAACACAGCCTGCCGCTCGGTTGGGGCGAGGGCATGGAGCAGGCCGCCCAGTATCTGGCCGCCCAGCCCGACGCCGAGCGCCTGACGGTGGCCGCATGGGGCGCGGTGGGCCTCGCGCCGTGGTTTCGCGGACAGGTGATTCTGCCCGAGCGCCGCGCTCCCTGGCGCGACGCCGACTATGCCGTGGTGTATGTCACCGACGTGCAGCGCGGCGACGATCTCGCCCAGGCCGTCGCCGGCCGCAATCCCGTCTTCATCGGCCGCGTTCACGACCTCGACTACGTATGGGTGTACCGTTTGCGTGACTGAACAACCCTCGGGCGCGTCCCGCGCCTTCTGGTGGCTCGCCATTCTGGCCGTGGCGGCGCTGGCGGCGGCGCTGCGCTTCTACCACCTCGATAGCCTGCCCCCCGGCCTCCACTACGACCAGGCCCACGATGTCATCCTGTCGTGGCAGACCCGCCTGGGCGAGATGCGCCCCATCTTCTACACCGGCTTCACCGGCGCCGAGCCGCTCTTCCTGTACTCGACCGCCGCCGTCATGGCCGCCCTCGGCCCCACCGCCCGCGCCCTGCACGTCACCAGCGCGCTCTACGGCCTGCTGACCGTCGTCATCACCTACTTCACCGCCCGTGAGTTGTTCGGCGGCGTGTCGGCGTGGCGCGGCCGCTGGACCGGCCTGTTGGCGATGGGCTTCCTGGCGACCTCCGGCTGGCATCTGCTGAGCAGCCGCAACGGCTTCCGCGCCATCAGCCTGCCCCTGTTCGAGGCGCTGACCGTGTGGGCCATGTGGGCCGCCTTCCGTAGCGGCCGGCGGGCGTGGTGGCTGGCGGCAGGGGCGGCCCTGGGCGCGACGGCCTACACCTACTCCGCCAGTCGCCTGACCCCCGTCGCCGTTGGGCTGTTCCTGGTATGGCTCGCCGTCAAAGACCGGCGCACCCTGCGCGACAATCTCGGCGGCCTGGCGCTCATGCTGGGGGCGGCTCTCCTCGTCTTCGCCCCCCTGGGTCTGTTCTTCGCCCAGAACCCCGACTACCTCTTCGTCCGCGCCGACCAGGCCTGGGTGTTTAGCGACCAGCTCAGCGGCGGCGATCCGACCGCCGCCCTGCGCGACAATGTGGCCGCCGTGCTGGGCATGTTCTTCCTCAAGGGCGACCACAACTGGCGCTTCAACATCGCCCCGCGCCCCATCTTCGACGCCTTGATGGCCGCCCTGGCCGGGGTGGGCCTGCTACTGTGCGGCTGGCGGGCCGTCGTGGGCGAGCCAGGTGGGGCTACCGCCACCGAACGACGCCCCCTGCCCAGTCAGGCCCCCTACGTCGTGACCCTGCTGTTCATCGCCATCATGCTCGTGCCGAGCCTGTTGTCCGTCGAGGGGCGGCCCAACTCCCTGCGCGCCATCGGCATCCTGCCCTTCCTGGTCTTCCTGCCCGCCGTGGCCGTCGTCGCCGGCCTGGAGGGGCTGCGGCGCTGGTGGTCGCCGCGCCAGATGGGCGTCGCCGCTGCCGTCGTCTTTGTCGGCCTCATCGGCTACCAGACCGTTGCCACCAGTCAGGCCTACTTCGGCTACTGGGCCAACGCCGCCGACACCTACTACCACTACGACACCGACATCGTCGCCATGGCCGACGCCGCCCGCGCCGAGCTGGCCGCCGGCCGCAGCGTCGTCCTCGCCACCGAGCACTACAAACACCCGACCATCGCCTGGGAAGCCCCGGAGACCCTGGGTCAGGCCCACTGGGTCGACCCCAACGCGGGCATCGTCTACCCCGCTGGCGACGGCGACGTAGTGTATCTGCTGGCGCGCGGCACGCTCCAGCCTACCGCCCGGTTCAACCGCTTTCTACAGGACCTGGGCGCGACCTTCGAGACCCTGGCGACCGACCCCAGCGGCGCGCCGTCCCTGGTCGCGGCCCGCCTGCCCCGCGCCGCCCTCCCTACCGCCTCCCAGTTGATAGGCGACAGCGGCCCGCCGCGCAGCATGGGCGGCGACCTGTGGCTGCTCGGTGGTTCGATGCCAGAGAGTCGCAAGCGCGACGGTCGCCTGCGCGGCGAGGTTGCCTGGCAGGTCCAGCGCGCGACGAGTGAGCCGCGCAGCCTGGCCGTGCGCCTGGTCGATGACCAGGGCGTCGTCTGGGGGCAGAGCGACGTCACGGCCTATCTGAGCGAGCAGTGGCGGCCGGGCGACAGCGGCCTCCAGTTCTTCGACATGCGCCTCGACCCGGCCATGCCCCCTGGCCCCTACACCGTGCAGGCCGCGCTCGGCGACGCCGCCCGCCAGCCTCTCCCCGTCACCGACGGGACCGGCGCGCCGTTGGGGCTGTGGGCCGACGTGGGTACGGTAGCGATGGAGGCCGACGGCGGCGTCGTGCAGGCCGTGGGCCAGGGCACGCCCTTCGGGCCGGGCTTACAGTCGCTAGGCCTGGACCGACTCAACGCGACGCTGCCGCCCGGCGGCCAGATCGCCGCCGCCGTGACGTGGCAGCGGACGGAGGGCGCGCCACCTGACACGGCCCGCCTCCAGTGGCTCGACCAGGGTGGTCAGGTGGCTGCTGAGCAGCCCTTCCCCCTCGCCCCCACATATCCCCCGGCCCGGTGGCGCGTCGGCGAGGCGCTGCGCCCGCGCTACCGCCTCATCGTGCCGCCGACCCTCGCGCCCGGCGAGTACACCCCGCGCCTCGTCGCCGCCGACGGCGCGACGCTCGATCTGGGCAAGGTCACGGTGGCGGGTGGGCCGCGCCGCTTCGAGCTAGGCCCCGTGCAGCGCCCGCGCGACGACCGCCTGGGCGCGAGTCTGGCCCTGGCCGGCTACGACCTGGCAAGCGAGCGAGGCATGGCGGGGCAACCCTTCGGCGTGACGCTGTACTGGCGCGCGCTGGCTGCGCCGCCGACAGATAGCACGCGCTTCGTGCATCTCGTCGACGCAAGTGGCGCGCTGCGCGCCCAGGCCGACGGTGTCCCCGCCAACGGCCTGCGGCCCACCAGCGGCTGGCTCGCCAACGAGGTCGTCACCGACGCTGTTAGCCTCAGCCTGCCGTCAGACCTGCCCGCCGGGCGCTACCGCCTGCTGACCGGCCTGTACGACCCGGCGACGCTGGCCCGCCTACCTGCGCGCGACGCGACGGGGCAACCGTGGCCCGACGATGCGGTTGTATTAGGGGAGATCGAGGTGGGAAGATGACCAACGACCAACAGGCTAACCCCATTGGCCGTTAGTCCTTCGTCTTTGGTCGAGCGCTTCGTTGGACCAAGACTACCGTCGTAATAGCCAGATCGCCACATTCACCACGATGCTCACCACCAGGCACGACATAACGGGCGCAAACACCGTCACTGACCCACGCTGCACGACAAGGTCGCCCGGCAGACTGCCCACGGGGACGCCCAGCCGGGCCAGGACAATCGCGCCGACGCCCATGAGCGCGAGGATTGCGCCGCTGACGAGGAGAAACCAGCCAATCGACTCGAAATTCAGCGACATCGTGTAACCTTTTGCCCTGCTTCTGCGTCAATTGTATTGCCGGGGCGTGCCAATGGCGGGCCGCGCCAACCCGCTACAGCAAGGTTGCCTGACGCGGCGGTGGCCCGTCGCGGCGGCCCAGATGCTCGTAGGCCAGGCGCGTCGCCACCCGGCCGCGCGGCGTGCGGTCCAGGAAGCCGAGTTGTAAGAGATACGGCTCGTACACGTCCATAATCGTGTCAGCGTCCTCACCGACGGCAGCGGCGATGGTGTCCAGGCCGACCGGCCCACCGTCGAACTTGTCGATGATGGTGATGAGCACGCGGCGGTCGATTTCGTCGAGGCCCAGCGGATCGACGGCCATCAGGTCGAGGGCCAGGCGCGCGACCTCGTGGGTGATGTGGCCGTCGGCGCGCACCTCGGCGTAGTCGCGGACGCGCCGCAACAGGC
>JAHCIE010000228.1 GCA_026129385.1 Anaerolineae bacterium | reverse complement strand
ATGCCTCTCTAGGCAAGGTCAGCGTGATCACGCCGTATTCGAAGACCGCTTCAGCCTGCGCTACGCGGACAGGGAAGGGCAGAATCACGGAACGCTCGAAGCGCCCATAGCGATGCTCGCGCAAATGATAGTTCTCGTCTTGGCGCGGGGTGTCTCTCTGTACTTCGCCGGAGAAGGTAAGTACGTCGTCACGGATCTCGATCGTGATGTCGTCGGGCTTGAACCCGGGCGCAGAAGCGACGACGACCAGATCGTTGCCGTCTTCATAGATATCCAGTGGAAACGTACCCACTCCAGTCTGCCATGACGTTAGCCAGCCGCGAGGGCGACTTGCACTCTCGTCGAACAGCCGGTCAATAGCATCGCGCAGCGAGACAATCTCGCGGAAAGGCTCCCACCGGGGCAACATCATGCACCTCCTCGTGCGGCGTTGGCCCAACGGGCGACGGGAGTCACCCACGTGACGCCATTTCCATTATAGCTGCTTCATGTGGCGCTGTGGTGGAGAGATTGCCACACTACACCCAGAGTTGACAACACGACGCACCGCCCTGGAACGACGGCCTGTGAAATACTTCACACCCCGGCTGTGATGTGCCCCACGGCGCGTCAAGGGTGTGCGGGATATACTGGTGGGGGGCTAGGGGCGCCGGCTCTCTCGTGCCTGTGGCGCGAGCGGCATCCTCCGAATGTCCGACACGCTATCAGGACGATGATGGATGTAATCCCACTCGATGTCATGTACACTGGAGGGAGAGGGAATTGAATGGCGTGATAACGTAGCCGGGTAGCGGTGCGCGAAAGCAGAGGTGGGGTATGGAGACGCTCGTCCTGGTGGTGGTGCTGGCGACTCTGCTGGTGTGGTGCAATACGATAGGCATGCGCCGCTAACGCTGCCTCATCGGGCGACACGTTCACCGGGACATCCGTCAGGTCGTGTGATGCGTCTTAACTCTTGAAAGGAAGCGGGTAAGTATCGAAGGGTAAGCGAGTTCAACCGAAGGACGTACCGGGGCGGCGATGTGACGCCGATGTTTGAAACCTTGACGCGGTAAACGAAGGAACGCAGAATGATGGAGGCCCTCGCAAGAGCGGGGGCCTCCTGCCGTGGAGGGGTAGCCATGAGTCATGCCGATCGGGAGCGTTGGGACACTCGGTATCGCACAGGTGGATACAGCCGCACCCCATCAAGGTTCGTGGCCTCCTACGCGCCGTCGCCGCGCCAGGGCGCGCGAGCGGTCGACATCGCCTGCGGGGCCGGCCGCAACACTCTCCATCTGGCGACACTGGGCTATCAGGTTGACGCCGTGGATGTCAGCCCTGAAGCGCTGGCCGTCCTGCGGCGGGAAGCCGAGCGTCTCGGTGTCGCCGATCGACTCACGATCATCGAGGCCGACCTGGATGTGTGGCGACCGGCCCCGGACCGCTACGACCTGGCCGTGCAGATTGGTTTCTACGACCCGTGGCTGCTGCCATCGTTAGGGGCCGCTGTCGTGCGTGGCGGCCTTGTCATCATCGAAACGATGAATCTGGTGATGCGCACGCGGCGCATCGACTTCGCTTTGTCGCATGCCATGCCACGCGGGACGCTGGCGGCTGCGTTCGCACGCTGGGATATCCTGTGCTATTCGGACTCAGCTGGCGCCTTCGGGGAACGATCGCATATCGTGGCGCGTCGTCCCGTGTGTCGCTAGCTTTGCAGAGTCAGCTCGCGGTGTTGCCCCTCCCGGACGATGGTGAGGGGGATGGACTGACCGTGGCTCAGGCGCTTACCGGCGCGAATCAGATCGTCGGCGGTACGAACGGGCTGGCCGTCGATGGCGATGATGACGTCACCGGCTTGTATCCCTGCCTGCTGTGCGACCGAGCCGGGCTTGACATTGCCCACATAGGCGCCATCCCTGGCCTGGGGGGCGTGGACGATGGCATCGGCGACGCGCACGCCCAGGGAGACCCCGGTCGGCGCAGCCTGTGCCGCAGATGCCTGGGCGAGCAGGGCTTCGATGCGCGGCCGATCGAAACCGATCACGAGCTGGTCGCCTACCAGAATCTGGGGTACGCCATTGTGACCCGATCGCCGTAGCATTTCTTGGGCGGCCGATGCGTCGCGTTGAACATTCTTCTCGGTGTATGGGACACCCTTCCGCGAAAGAAACTCTTTCGCCATGGTGCAATACGGTCAGGTGGATGTCGAGTACACAATGACCGGCGGATATGCCATGGAATCTCCTCTGGGATTACCGGGTTTGGGTTCACTTACTTAGAGTGAATAATGGCAGTCGATGTTACCTGATGTGGGCGGGGTGTACGCGATCGTGCTGCGCCTACCTGGGGCGACCCATCTCCGGGTGCTGGGGCGCGAGGTGTGGCTGCCCGCGGGGCACTACGTCTATGTCGGTAGTGCGCGCGGGCCAGGCGGCCTGCGCGCGCGGCTGGGGCGACACCTGCGCGGCGACGGTCGGCCACGCTGGCATATCGATGCGCTGCGTGCCGCCGCCGAGGTGGATGGTTTCACCTACTGGGTCGATGAGCAAGTGACCGAGTGCGCCGTCGTCCGTGCGGTGGCCGCGCTGCCCGGAGCGACCATCCCTATCCCGCGCTTTGGCGCGAGCGACTGCCGCCAGGGCTGTGTGGCGCACCTTATCCATGTCCCGGATTAGGCGCGTCGGCCGCTCGTACAGTAAGCGTCAGTTTCGCCGCGTACCCTCATGCCCCTACTCAGCGTCACAACTATAGACCTGGCGCGCTGGCCAGCATCACCCATGCTCGCATGCATTCTTTGCCCTGACGTCTCCGCTCCTGGAAAGGCTGACCATGTCTCGCGCTCGTTTTTTGCCTGGGCTCGCGCTGGCTGTTGTTGTGCTATTGACTGTGGCTGCGTCCCGCGCCATCGCCAACCCTGCGGTTGGGGGCGTGGCGTCCCAGTTTGGCATCGACTGGATCGCTTCGGCTGAGCAGCCGCCGAGCGCCGAGCGCGTTCAGGTGGGAGCGGCGACGGGCGCCGGCTGGGATCGCTGGGTCTTTTATTGGTCCAACATCGAGCGCAGCCCCGGCCAGTTTGACTGGAGCCGACAGGACGCTGCTTTTCTGGCGGGGGCCGACTCCGGCCTCAGCATCGATGCGATTCTCCTGACTACTCCAGACGCCTACGCACGCGCCGGCAAGCTGGGCCAACCCGTACCCGATGTGCGCAACAAGCGGCCGCTGTTCGAGTCGAAGGCGGCCTATGATAAGGGGGAGGCCCCGGCCGAGAAGGCTCAATGCACGGGCGCGGCGAACACCTACCCGCCGCGTAGCCTGAATGAGCCAGTGTTTATCGGTCAGGGCGGCCAGACGGTGGTTAACCCGGCTAATCACTGGGCGCGCTTTGTGTATGCGGCCGTCCAGCGCTACAAGCCAGGCGGTGTGCTAGCCCAGGCCCACGGCCTGCCCGACAGCGCGGGCGTGCGCGCCTGGGAAATCTGGAACGAGCCAGACTGGGATTGCGGGCACGCGGGCGGCGGCTTCGGCGGCTTCTTCAACGGCACGCCGGCCGAATACTACCAGATGCTCAGGGTCGCCTACCTTGTCGTCAAGTTCGCCGACCCTTCGGCCACGGTTGTGACTGGCGGGCTTACCTTCTGGGCCAATCCCGGCTGGTTCGACACCTTCACCACCGCCGCCCAGGCCGACCCCGACAAGGCCGCGCAGACTGCCAACGGGTTCTACTTCGATGCCTTCGCCCTGCATTGGTATAGCAACGTTCGCCACGCCCTGGAGATGTCGTATAGCTTCTCGGCCAACCTCCAGGCGGCGGGTTTCGGCCGCAAGCCCATCTGGCTCACTGAGACGGGCCTGCCCCTCAACGGCGATGGCGTGGGGCCGCCGCCTGACGCGGCGTACACTGGCACGTCCGAGGAGCAGGCGAGCTATATTATCCAGAATGCCGCCTATGCGCTGCGGGTCCGCGCGGATGCCCCGTCGGGTGTCGATAAGGTGTTCCACTTCCAGCTCTACGATGATGGCATCGACGGCGCGCTGGGCGTGTTCGGCCTCCTCCGTAACCCTACCGGTTCGCCGCAGCCACACCCCGTTCAGCCCGGTACGGCCCGGCCGGGCTACGCTGCGTATCAGGTTGTCACAAAGTACCTGGACGGCGCGCTGCCCATCGACCGCGTGGCCGACGACAAGACCGAGCGTCTTGTCTTTCGCCGGCCCGATGGCCGCCGCGTGTCGGTGGTATGGAGCTGGACGACCAACGATCGTGTGGTAAGCATTCCAGCGACGGCCACGAGCGCGGTGCGGGTTGACCGCTTGGGCGGCGAGACCACGATCAGCGCCAGTCGCGGCGCATACAACCTGACCTTGCCCGCGGCCACGAACTTTAATCAGGTGGGCGACCCGCGTCCCATGCTGGGCGGCGCGCCGTACCTGATTGTGGAGAGCGGCGCTCCGGTCGCCACCGCGACCCCCACGCGCACCGCTGTTCCGCCGACTCCCACGGCCAGTCAGCCCACGCCGACGCCTGGCCCGACGGCTACGCCGCAGCCGGACGGCTGCATCAACCTTACCGCCAACCCCGGCTTCGAGAGCGATGCGAACTGGGTCTTTGAGCAGGCCGTGACTTCGCCCTTCCAGGCCTATCATGGTGCGCGTTCGGCGTTTGTGGGGCTGGCCAGCGTGCCGTCGAATCAGGTGTGGTCTACGGTGCGGCAGACGGTGCGGCTGCCGGCTAGCGCGGGTCGTCTCACCCTGCGCTACGCTCGCGCCTTGAGCGCCGAGGGCGGCGCTCACCGTCAGGTGGTGGAGGTGTGGTCGGGTGACAGTATCCTCGCTACCTTGGAAGACTTCAACCCGGCCGTCACCCAGCCCTGGGCGGTCCAGAGCTTCGACGTCACGACCCTGCTGCGACCCTATATGGGGCAAGACATACGGCTGTCCTTTGCCACGCGCAACGATCCGGGCGCGCCTCGCTCCGCCTACCTGCGTCTGGACGAAGTGACGCTCACGGCCTGCGCCGCGCCGGCCACCCGCCCGCTGGCCGGTCGCGTTCTTGATATGGGTGGTTGGCCCATCGCTGACGCCACGGTCAGCGCGGCGGCCACCGGCTTCAGCCAGACTGTCACGAGCGATGCGTCGGGACGCTTCGCCCTGGCTGACGCTCCGACCGCCGGCCTGACCATCGGAGCGACAGCAACCGGCTACGGCGCATGGGCGGCGCGGCCAGTGGCCGATTCCGACACGGAGGTGGAATTGCGCCTGCCGCCTCTGCCCAGCGCCGTGCGTAACGGCGGCTTCGATCCCCTGGCGATCGCGGTCGTGGACTGGAGCCTGTCGGGTGACACGCCAGCAGTGGCCCTACCCCAGGGACTAAGCGGCGCTGGTCTGCTGCTCGGCCGCGACTACGCCCCGATGGCTGGCGGCGGCTCCAATTCCACTGTAAGCCAGACCGTTAGCGTGCCTGACGTGGATGGCGTCGGCCTGACCTTTGCGTATCGCATGACCACGGATGAGACCGCCCCCGGCCAGGATTTCTTCGAGGCGCTGCTCTTCGACAAGGGAGCGCGCACAGACCTGGTCGATCATCTGTGGCATCCCAGCGCTGATTGGGGTTATCGCTGGTTCGACCTGGGCGCGTGGCGTGGTAAGACCGTCACCCTCGTCTTTAATGTCTATCAGGCGAGCGTGGAGCGCCCAACCCTCGTTGCCCTGGACGAGGTAAGCGTAGGCGCGGGCCGATTCGTGGCA
>JAHCIE010000227.1 GCA_026129385.1 Anaerolineae bacterium | reverse complement strand
GCCGTGCCTGGCCCACTCCGCCAGCGTGGGTGGGCGGTCGAGGTGAGGGGTCATTGGGGCCTGGCTGGCGAGAGAACCCGCGTCGCCATCAGGTGGTCCAGGGTGTTGGCGGGATCGGCGCACAGGCCCGCGTGGGCGGGTGACATCTGGATGATGGTGCTGCGCGGCGCGCTGAGCCAGCGGAAACGTTCGGCCTGCGATAGTTCGCCGATGGGACCGGCGTCGGCGCCGCCCTGGGCGACGCGCACGAAGTGGTCCAGGTGGCGGCGCACCTCGTCGACGTCGATGTCGGGGAAGACGGCTTTCAGCCGCGCCTCGTCCACATGGACGCGCGCTGCCAGGAAGCGGAGCGCCTTGCAGTAGAGGATGACGCCGACGTTGAGGAACTCCTCGCGCTCGACGCGGGGCACGACGCGCACGACGGCGTACTCAAAGGCGCGGTGAGCGGGCACGAAGCGCCTCCTCGACGAAGATGGGCGATGCCTCCAGCCGTCGCAGCAGATACTCGACGTAGGCGGCGCGGTGAGCGTCGGGGGTGGCGAAGCGCGGCTCATCGCCGAGCCAGGCGTCCGGGATGAGGTTGACAATCGCCGCCAACGCTTCAGGCGTGAGCTTGCTGCGCAACTCGGCCTCGGCCTCGGGCAGAGCGCGGGCGGCGAGCAGCAGGACGTGGTCCTTGATGGGCGTGAACGGCGACAGGCTGCGCTTGAGGTAGTCGTCCCAGGTGTGGTGGAAGTAGAGGGCCGCCCCGTGGTCGATGAGCCACAGCCGCTTGTGCCAGTGGAGCATGTTGGGGTTGCGGGCGGTACGGTCCACGTTGGTGGCGTAGGCGTCGAACCAGACGATCCTGGACGCCAGCAGCGGGTCAACCTCGTGGCGGTCCAGAGCGTCGAAACCCATCGAGCCGGGTAGGAAGTCGATGCCCAGGTTCAGGCCGGGGCTGGCCTGCAAGAGGGCGCGCGTCTCGTAATCCGGCTCGCTGCGCGCCAGTTGGGGGTCTACGTCGATGAGAACCATCTCCGGCACGAGCAGGCCCAGGGCGCGGCCAATTTCGCCCACCACGAGATCGGCGATGAGGGCCTTTGTCCCCTGGCCCGCGCCGCGAAACTTGACCACGTACATGCCGTAGTCGTCGGCCTCGACCAGGCCGGGTAGGGAGCCGCCCTCGCGCAAGGCTGTCACGTACCGTGTCGCCGTGACCGTGCGCAGGGCGGCGGGAGTGGGAGTCGTCATGGCAGGGGATTATAGCAGAGGATGTGAGTAGGGACCATTGTCTGACTAACTCGCGGCGCAGCATAGGTATGAAATGAGTTAGTCGCTCCTAAACTTGCTCTTGACAGCATGGGCCAAACCTGATACACTAATGTTAGGCGGCCCTAAATTAGTTGATTTGAGGTGATAGGGCGGCTAGAAGGGCTATGACTATGCCTGATCTGACGGGCGACCAACCGGGCGCGGAGCGTGCCCGGGGCACGGGTGAGATGGATGCAGCGCAGCCTGCCGAAGCCCCAGCGGTGGGCGTGTCTCGCGGCGGCGGTTCGTGGCCGCTGCCCTGGGCACGGCCACCGCGGCCCCTGGCGGCACAGCGCTTCCCGGGTCGCGCCAGGCCGGGACCGACGCCACGCGGCCCGCCGCCAGCCACGCCATGGCCGGGCATGTCGGCGGCGTATACCGATGGGGAAGTGTAGGCGGCGGCATCGTTCTGCCGGCTCGGCCACGGGCAGCGTACGCCCATGTCTGTGGAGAGCTGCCCGACGCGATGTGCGGCAGCGCCTGGCTAATCCTGAAGGGTTTGCGCCGAAGTCATGGAGTTTTTGACGCGGTTCGACGGCAAGGTCAGCCACACGGCAGATGGCCGCACCCTGCGCGAGTATACGATCATTGCCCAGGATGTCGACCTGGAGGCGGCAGCGGGGATCATGTTCCCGCCTGGACATTCAATGGCAGCATCGGCGCTCTTAAGAGCTACCGAAGGCGACCTGATGCGGGTTCGGTTCGCGAATGCCGCGCTCACGCACTCGCTGCACTGCGAGTATTCACCAGCGAACATGGATGGCGTGTTCGGTCTGTTCTGCCGGGGAACGTTCTCCTGCTGAGTTCGACGGAGCCGTTTGGCATGCACCAATATCACTGCCACACGATGCCGCTGGCTCCCACATTGCCCAAGAACGCTCTATGGGGCCTTCATCTGCGACCCAAGGGCGGCCGCCGCCGGTCGATCGCGAGATGGTTATGGTGCTTCATGGCTTTGATGTGGACTTCGATGACCAAATGACTTCCTCGGTCAACGGGCCGACCTTCTACTATCAGGCGCAACCCCATCAAGATGAGTGGGCGAAGAATTCGCGTCTATGTCACCAACAGCAGTGGAGTTTGACCAAGTAATTCGTTCCACCTGCGCAATTTCTTCCACTGGTATCCAACGGGCACGAACTGACCCCATCAGTACACGGGCAGATGCTTCGATGCAGGCCAGCGCGGTATCCTGGAGTTCAGCTATAAATACCCCGGCGCTACCTGTTCCACGCCCCACAAGACGGAGTTCGCCTGGTGGGCTGGATGGCATCTTCGAGGTCGAGCCGTGAAGCAGGCGGAGGAACCGATGACCGGGGGCCACCGAAGGGCGCACGGAACCCACTGCGTCGAGCACGCCCCCGGCAGCGGCTACGCTGGCGACTGGCGCTGGCCGTCCTGCCGCTGTTGCTGCTGGGCGCGGTGATCGCTGTTCGTCACCACCAGTGGCGGTCTCACCCTGAGCGCCCGTGGCGTGGAGAACCTGGTCATCGAGCGTTTCGTGCTAGAACCGGACTACATTCGCGCCGAAGTTCAGAATATAGTGGGGCCGGGCGCTGGCCCTGGCCGTCTGCCGTCAACGACTCGGTCTGGCCCGCCACGGCTATCCGAGCCACGTCATTCCACGCCTGGGCAAGGCGACGGTGGCTCCAATATCCCTGGGTCGAGGGCGAGGCGTACCTGGTCAAGTTCCTGACGACAACGCCATCGCCTTTGAGGGCCAGATTACAGTCGCTTTCACGACGCGCCGTCGGGGAACATGCTGCTCAGCTTTACCCTGATTGGCATCTACGTCGGCATCATTCCCATCGCCCTGGAAAACTGCTGGTATCCGGCCCACGCCGACAACTGGGGCGGCGCGCGATGTTCCTCCTGGCGCTGACCGTGGGGTTGCTCATCTACCTGGGCATCGATGGCCTGGCCGAGTCCATCGAACAGGCCGCCAGGGTCGCCAGCCCACTGCAAGGGCTGGGGTTGGTCGGGCTGGGCTTCGTCGGCGCGTTCCTGCTGCTGTGGGCCGTGTCGGCGCGGCAGGTGGGCATTCAGCGCACCGACGCGGCGCGACGGTTGTCGCTGGCGTACATGATCGCGTTAGGAATTGGCCTGCACAACCTGGGCGAGGGTCTGGCGATTGGCGCGGCGTATGCTGTGGGCGCGGTGACGCTGGGCGCGTTTCTGGTCATTGGCTTTATCATCCAGAACATCACCGAAGGGTTGGGCATCATTGCCCCCATCCTGCGCGACCACCCGTCGCCGCGCCATCTGATCCTGATGGGCCTCCTGGCCGGCGCGCCCGCCATCGTGGGCACGTGGATCGGCGGATTCTCCTACTCGGCGGTGGCGGCGACGCTGTTCCTGGCGATCGGGGCGGGCGCTATCTTCCAGGTGGCGTTCGAGATTGGCCGCATGGTGTTACGTGACAACGAGAAGACGCCCGCGCCCCTGCTGACCTTCGCGGGCGTTATGGCCGGCATGTTACTGCTGTATGTCACGGGTGTGTTGGTCAAGTAGGGGGTTGAAGGAGATGGCTGTGACTTCAGCGTTAACGACACGCCTGGTCGTCCTGGGCATGCTACTTCTTACGAGCCTCGGCCTGTCCGCCTGCGGCGAGTCGGCGTCGGCCAGGCCCTCCAATGCGACGGATCAGGGGGCCGCGCTGGTCAGGGAGTTTGGCTGCCTCACCTGCCACGCCGTGAGCAAGAGCGAGACCGGCCAGAAACTTGGCCCCATGCTCGCTGGCCTGTATGGCACGACGGTGCGTCTGGCGGATGGGCGGGAGGTCACGGCGGATGACGCCTACCTGCGGCAGTCGATTCTCCAACCCGATGCCGCGACGGTGGAGGGGTACAGCGCGGGGGTGATGGCGGCGGGCATCGAACGCCACAAGGCGCGCATCGCGGCCGGCGGCACGGTCGATGCTCTGCTCGCCTACATCAAGAGCCTGGAGTAGCGCCGAAGGGGGGCAGGCATCGTGGGCCAAGGCTGTTTATGCCAGTGGGCCAGGGGGACAGCAACGGCCCTCGGGGTTCTCAGACCCCTGGGGGCCGTTGGCGTTGGGCGGGTCGCCGCGTCCCCGTCCCAGCCTGCCTCGGCAGGCTTGCCGTATCAGCCGTCGGATTCCATCCGACGGGCCGGGCGGTTGTTCGCTCGTGGGGGTTGGGCTACAATTGGGCGTACCAGGGCCAGCGCCCCTGGCTACTATAGACCGCGCCGTTGGCGCTCAAAAGTCTACTGGACGCCTACCCACGGTTGACGCGCGAGGATGTTCAGGCGGTACGGGAGATCAGCGATGCAACGCGATGAGGTCTTGCGGTTGCTCAGAGAGCATCGAGGCGAGCTGGACGAGTTTAGTGTCACCGCTATTGCTGTCTTCGGGTCTACCGCCCAGGGGCTGGCCCGCGCCGACAGCGACGTGGACCTGCTGGTAGATTTCGGCAGGCCCGTCGGCCTCTTTCACTTCGTGCGTCTTCAACGCCGGTTGGAGGAGATTCTGGGGCGGCGCGTGGACCTGGTGACGCGGGATGCGCTCCGTCCAACCATGCGCGCTCAGGTTCTCACCGAGGCGGTTGTGCCTGAGGTTGTTACCTCTGAGGAGACCCCATGCGTCAGGTGATTCTCTATCCAGGCGAAGACGGTTACTGGATCGCCGAAGTCCCCAGCCTGCCGGGGTGCCTCAGCCAGGGAAAGACCCGGGAAGAGGCGCTCGCCAACATCCGGGAAGCTATCCAGGGCTATGTCGCAGCGCTCAAGGACGATGGCCTGGCTGTTCCAGAAGAGCGATTCGAGGCGATGGTTGTCGCCGTATGAGAGAGGGACGGCTACCGCGTGTTTCGGGCCGTGAATGTGTGCGTGCCCTGGAACGGGCTGGCTTCTACGTAAAGCGGCGCGAGAGTAGCCATATCATTCTGCGCCGGGACGACCCTTTCGCGCAGGTGGTCGTGCCTGACCATGCTTAGCTAGACCGGGGAACGTTGCGTGCCATCATTCGACAAGCGGGATTGGACGTGGCAGAGTTTGCCAGTCTGCTTTGATGGATTGGTTTGTCTAGGCCGACATAAGAACAGCAGGCGGCGGGGCGTCTAAGGGGCGATGAACCACGCGACGCCTGCCTTCTACGTGCGCGACATACCCGTCTACGGCGACCTGATTCTGGCGCCGATGGACGGGTTTTCCGACCTGCCTTTCCGCCGCATCTGCCGCGAGAATGGCTCGGCGATGAGCTATACTGAGTTCGTCAACGTCGACGAGTTCAAGGGTGGCCGCTGGCCGGAGAAGACGGGCCGCAAGCTGGTGTTTGACCCCAGCGAGCGGCCGATGACCTTCCAGGTCTACGGCAACGATGAGGATCGCCTGGTGGCCGCAGCCGAGCGGCTCCTGGAACTGGGGCCGAGCATCCTCGACCTGAATATGGGCTGCTCGGTGAACACTATCGCCGGGC
>JAHCIE010000226.1 GCA_026129385.1 Anaerolineae bacterium | reverse complement strand
ACGTGGCAGGTCCTGAACGGGTCTGGTTTGCCGTTTACGATCCGCCCCAGGAGCGCCGGCTGCGGCTGCACATCCCCGAATTCGAGATCGCCACCACCAAGGCCGGCCACGGCTGGCATTTTGTCGACCTGACCGACGCCTTCGCGCGTTGGATGGCGGGCCACAAGTATCGCGAGGCCTACTTCCAGCGGCCTCATTTGATGACCGACGCCGTGTTGGCCGGCTTCAAGTCCACCGTCGTTGAGCAGATCGTGGCTGCGCTCACCGGGCCCAACGTCGACGCCAACGCCGTAGTCGCCGTCAGCGGGCTGGCAGCGCTGTTCGGCTTCGTGCGAGCCTCGGAGGTGATGGAGGCCGTTGCGCCGTCGATCCGCGGCCGCCTGCTGGTCTTCTTCCCCGGCAGCTACGAGAACAAGATGTACCGTCTACTGGACGCCAGGGATGGCTGGAACTACCTGGCCATCCCCATTACCGCGCAAGCGCAGAGGTAGATCCCCATGCAGAACCGTGCCGTCTTCGCCCAGGATCCCACCACTTTCTCCATTCCCAACGACGGCGTAACCGTTGTCGCCGATCCGCAAACGCCAGAGGAGTGGGACGTTCTGCGCTATGAGCTGAGCTCTTTTGTCTGCGACGGCGAGTACCGGGAGGGCCTGCACCGTATCTTGTCCACGTTTGTGGGGCATCTCGGCAAGCCCAAACAGCCGGCCGTCTGGGTCAGCGGCTTCTACGGCAGTGGCAAGTCGCACCTGGTGCGGGTGCTGCAATACCTGTGGAGCGACGTCACCTTCCCCGACGACGCGCAGGCGCGCAGCCTGACCAAGCTGCCGGTCGACATCACCGACCTGCTGGCGGAGCTGAGCACGGCGGGCAAGCGCGAGGGCGGGCTGTGGGCCGCGGCCGGCAAGCTGGGCGCAGGCCATTCCAGCATCCAGCTCGATGTGCTCAAGATTGTCTTTCGCAGCGCCGGGTTGCCAGTCCAGTTTGCACCGGCGCGACTGGTCATCTGGCTCAAGCAGAAAGGCATCTACGAGGCAGTACGGGCCGGCGTCGAGCGGCGCGGTGGCCTGTTCGAGGACGAGCTGCAGAACATGTACGTCTCCCAGGAGTTGGCCGAGAGCATCATCGACGCCAATCCGGGCGTGGCCCAAAGCCCGCTGGACATCTCTGAGTTGCTGGTGGCGCAATACCCCGACCGCACCGAGATCGACGACGACCTGATGCTGCAAGCGCTGGAGGATGTTCTGCGCCTGCAATCGACGACGCCCGGCAAACTGCCCTTGACGTTGCTGGTCTTCGACGAACTGCAGCAATCTATCGGCGAGCACCCTGATCGCGCCCTTGCCATCCAGGAGATCGCGGAGGCCTGCTCCTCCCACTTCGGCAGCCGCATCCTCTTCGTCGGCACCGGGCAGGCGGCGCTGGAAGCCACGCCCCAGCTCTCCAAGCTGCAGGACCGCTTCACCGTGCGGGTATCGCTGGAGGACAAGGACGTGCAGCAGGTGGTGCGCCAGGTGGTGTTGCGCAAGCAGCCGGACAAGGTGGGCGTCGTTCTGAACGCGCTGGACGCGGCCAGCGGCGAGATCAACCGGCACCTGGCCGGCACGAAGATCGGCCCTACCCTGGCCGACAGCAAGGACTTGGCGCCCGACTATCCCTTGCTGCCAACCCGCCGGCGCTTCTGGGAGCGCACCCTGCGCGCCATCGACCGGGCCGGCACTGCAGCGCAACTGCGCACCCAACTGCGGGTGGTGCATGAAGCCAACCGCTCGGTCGCCGAACGCCCGCTGGGGACCGTGGTCGGCGCGGACATCCTCTACGAACAGCAGAAGTCGGCCATGCTGCAAAGCGGCGTGCTGCTGCGCGAGGTGGCGGGCATGATCGACGACCAGCGTCGCAATAGCTCCGCTGACGGCGACCTGCGGGCCAGGCTGTGCGCGCTGATCTTCCTCCTGGGCGAGCTGCCCAACGAAGGGGTCGCGGTCACCGGCGTGCGGGCCACCGCCGATACGCTGGCCGATCTGCTGGTGGAGGATTTGACGGCCGGCAGCGGCAGCTTGCGCCAGCAGATACCGGCGTTGTTGCAGCAACTCGTCGACGATGGCATGCTGATGCTGGTGGGCGGCGAGTATCGCCTGCAGACCAAGGAGAGCGCCGAGTGGGAGAAGGACTACCGTATGCGCCGCGCGCGCATCCTCGGCGACGACACCCGCATCGCCACTGATCGGGTCACCGAGTTCCGCAACGCCATTCAGAAAGAAGTGAAAGGCATCAAGCTGGTGCAGGGTGCCAGCAAGACTCCGCGACGCTTCGATCTGCACTTTGGCGACGGGTTGCCGGCTGTGACGGGCGACGGCGTGCCGGTGTGGGTGCGCGACGAATGGTCGGCATCCGGCAAGGCAGTGCGCGACGAGGCCCAGGCCGCAGGCGTGAACAGCCCGGTGGTCTTCGTGCTCCTGCCGCGCCAGGAGGCTGAGGAGTTCAAGGCCGCACTGGCCAGCCGCGCCGCAGCTCGGGAGACGCTGGACGCCCGGCCCAGCGCCCAGGCCACCCCTGAGGGCGCCGAGGCGCGCCGGGCCATGGAGACCCGCTTCTCGGTGGAGGACGGCCGGGTCGCCGCGCTGGTGGCGGGCATCCTGGCCAACGCGCGCGTCTTCCAGGGCGGCGGCAACGAGATTGCCGAGGACAGCTTGCAGAGTTCTGTGGAGGCGGCGATCAAGGCCGCGCTGGTCCGGCTCTTCCCCAACTTCCCCATGGCTGACGACGCCAACTGGGGCAAGGTGGTCAAGCGCGCCAGCGAA
Source organism: Anaerolineae bacterium (assembly GCA_026129385.1). GTDB lineage: Bacteria > Chloroflexota > Anaerolineae > Epilineales > JAHCIE01 > JAHCIE01. The sequence continues at coordinate 2,932 of JAHCIE010000226.1, read as the reverse complement.
GGCGCCAGCGACGCCCTGGCGGCCGTCGGCTACAACGGCGACGCCGACCAGCACCCCGTCTGCAAGGAAGTGTCGGCCTGGCTGGGCGCGGGCAAGAAGGGCGCGGACGTGCGCAAGCAGTTCATGGGCGTGGGCTATGGCTGGCAGCAGGATGCCGTCGATGGCGCGCTTTTGGCGCTGGTGGCCGCCGGCGTCGTGCGCGCCGAGAAGAGCAACCAGGTCGTGCCGCTCAAGCAGATCGCCCAGTCGCAGATCGGCGTCCTGGAGTTTCGCAGCGAGACCAGGATCGTCAGCGCTGGCCAGCGCATCCAGGTGCGCAAGCTGATCCAGGACATGGGCCTGCCGGTCAAGCCCGGCGAGGAGGCTGAAGCCATCCCGCGCGTCTTGCAGCGCCTGGCCGATCTGGCGGCCGACGCCGGCGGCCCGCCGCCAGAACCGGAGCGTCCTTCCAAGACCGCCGTACTGGACTTGCAGGCGTTGAGCGGCAACGACCAGTTCGTGGCAGTTTACGATGCGCGCGGCAGCCTGCTGGACAGCTTCAGCGCCTGGAGCAAAGCCAAAGCACTGCGCGAGGAGCGCCGGCCGGCCTGGGAGACCCTGCGCCGCTTGCTGGTCCACGCGGCCGGCCGGCACAGCGCCCAGCAGGTCACGCCGCAGGTGGACGCCATCCTCGGCCAGCGCCTGCTGCTGGTCGAGCCGGACCCGGTCAAGCCGCTGGTGGATGCGCTGTGCAGCGACCTGCGCCAGGCGCTGCGGGTGGCACGCGAGCGAGTGATCGAGGTGCGCGAGCGCGAGATCACCTTGATGCAGGCCACGGCCGAGTGGAACAAGCTGGACGACGCCCAGTGGCGCCAGCTCTTCCACGCCAACCACGTCGGTCCCGTGGCCGAGCTGGACATCGGCACCGACGAGAAGCTGCTGCGAGCCTTGGACGAGAAGCCACTGAGCGCCTGGGAGACCGAGGCGGTGGCCGTGCCGACCCGCATGAGGCAGGCACGCGAGCAGGCGGCGAAGCTGCTGGAGCCGAAAGCTGTGCGCGTGCGACCCAAGTCAACCACGCTACACAACATCGATGAAGTGGATGTCTATTTGAGTGAACTGCGCCAGGACATCCTGGAGCACGTTCAAACGGGCAAACCGGTCATCATCTGAGCAATCTGCCAATCCAGGAGTCGGTTCATGTGGCTTTTCTACGTTGACGAGAGCGGCACCGGACTCAAGGACAGACAAACCCCTTACTTCGTTTTGGCTGCGACGGCGATCCCAGCCAACGGTTGGGCCGAAGTCGATAGCAAGGTCGCAGCGCTTAAGCGACGGATGATCAGCTGGGCGAAGCCCGAGGATTTCGAGATCAAGGGACGCGATATTCGGCGTGGTGAGAAGCTCTTTCGAGGCCAGAACTGGGAAACGCGCATGGCGGCATTTCACGGCATCGGGCAGTTGCTGAATGAGCTTCCCTGCCATATTCTGGCTGTGCAGGTGGATACACGCGACCTGCCAGAATACGTCGCTTCCGATACCGATCTCTATCGCCTGGCCTTCTGGCGTTTGCTGGAAGAGATCGACGCCCATTTGGAGCGAATGCGCGACTCGGGCATGCTCTTGGTGGATATGCGCTCCGATATGCACTCCAGCGTCCAGGACCGGCGCCTGATCGACGCGTACCGGGAGTGGATAGGGTCTCGAATGGGCCTTACGCGGCTGATCGAATTGCCCTGGTTCGGCTTTTCTGCCTTTTACGCTGGTTTGCAACTGGAGGATTTCACGGCCTATCTGGTTGACTTCGTGTCGAACGAGAGCGTCCGCGACACGCGTGACCAGCCTGACCATGAGGTTTACCGGCGCTTGATTGCCAAGAAGGTTTTTCTCATCCGTATTCCCTGACCATAAAGATGACCCCACGGCTGTTGTCGCCGTGGGGTCGAGGGCTACGCTCTGGCAGGCGCATGGCATCTCAGCCACGCCATCATCCCCGTGCAGTCCGGGGCACCTTACTGAGGATAGTATACAGCCACAAGAGCAAAAAGTTAAACGCTTTTTTGAGGCATCAGTTCAAGAAACCTGCCCATGCCACCCCTCCCCACCGACCTCCGCACCCACCTGGAACGCACCGTCATCGCGGCGCGCGATGTAGCTGAGACGGCGGCGCGCGCCAGCCTGATCGCCCTGGCCGTCGAGCGCGACGCGCCGTTCGCGTCCATGCCCGAGGAGCAGCGCCGCCTGCGCCGCGGGCTGCGGGCCAAGGCGCGGCAACTGGGCGGCGGCAAGCAGGAGCCTGGCATCCCCCTTCTGATCGACGAGATCGCCTACCAGCAGTGGCACCGCATGTTGTTCGCCCGCTTCCTGGCCGAGAACGGCCTGCTGATGCACCCCGAGGGCGTCGCCGTCACCCTGGCCGAGTGCGCGGAGCTGGCGCCGGAGGCCTACCCTGAGCCTGGTCGAAGGGAGGGCGCGGCCGACGCCTGGGAGCTGGCCAGTCGCTACGCGGCCCTGATGCTGCCCGGCCTCTTCCCGGTGGACGAGCCGGCCGTGCAGGTGCGCTTCGCCGCCGAGCACCGCCTGGCCCTGGAGCGGCTGCTGGACGACCTGCCGGCGGCGGTCTTCACCAGCGACGACGGCCTGGGCTGGGTCTACCAGTTCTGGCAGAGCAAGCGCAAGGAGGAGGTCAACCGCAGCGAGCGCAAGATCGGCGGCGCGGACCTGCACCCGGTGACCCAGCTCTTCACCGAGGACTACATGGTGCAGTTCTTATTACACAACTCCCTGGGCGCCTGGTGGGCCGCCCGCCACCCGGACAGCCCGCTGCTGCGCGAGTTCGAGTACCTGCGCTGGCTGGAGGAGACAGAGGAACTGGGGGAGCTGGAGGAACTGGCTGAGCAAGCGGACGGGCCGTCGCTGGCAGACCCTCCGTCAATAACCAATAACCATTCAT
>JAHCIE010000225.1 GCA_026129385.1 Anaerolineae bacterium | reverse complement strand
TATACTGAGACGCAGTCGGAGAGGGCAGCGTTGCCATGCAAGGCGTAGCAGTTGCCCTACACGAGTGCCCAGACATGGAAGGGATGGAATGGATGAGTCGGCATACGCAGAGACCCAGCCGATCCAAGTCTCCGGCAGCGGGAGGGAGCGGGCGTGCGCCAGCCCAATACGGGTGGGTCGTCAGCCTCCTTGTGCTCCTGGGGACTGTGGCAGCCGTCGCTGGGTTAGTCCTCTTTTGGCGAAGCGCCACGACCGCGCAGACCGCAACACCCCGCAGCGGCCAGGTATCCAGTTCAGGTCTCGTGTTCGACGAGACGGTATACGACGTCGGCCGAGTTCCCCTCGACACGACCGTGGAACGAACCTATACGTACAGGAACCTGGGAACCCAGACGGTAACTCTCACCGAACGCCCAACCGTGGACGTCATAGAAGGCTGCTGACCGCCTCAAGCTGTCGTCAGTTTGACGACCATCAAGCCAGGGCAGTCGGGAACGCTGAAGATCGCTACTCAGATGCACAAGGGGATGGAAGGGTCTCACGAGTTCCAGATCACTGTGAAATCGAACGACGCAGTCAATCCGCTGATAACGCTCACCTTCAAGGGGGACTTTGGCTAGAGGAGCCAGACGGATTTGGGAGACGCGTCGTGGTTATGAGGAGATACGAATGGCTAACGCTCTACGGGTGATTGTCACAATGGTCCTCGTTGTGATACTCGCTCTGTTTCTCAGTCACGTCCGACCTGCCGATGCGGCGGGTGAGACGCGAGGTCCAATCGAAATCTACTACAGCCCAGGCTGTGTGGACTGTGTCCAGTACATGGACAGCACGCTGCTCCCCGAACTGCGGGCGCGCGGCTGGGGAGATCAGGTCAACATCGTCGACTACGCCAGTCCCGATGGCCGTGAACGGTTGGCTGCCCTGACCAAACAATACAACATCCCGTACAACCTGATCGGCTCGTTGTACACGATTCTGCCCCACGGGGATAAGACGCTCATCCTGGATGGACATATCCCGCCCGCCTTGCTCGCTGAGGCGCTGGCCCTGTACGATCATGGCCCCGTGCTTCTGGTCAGTCAGCCCGAGATGCACGGCGAGCCCCACACCTATCAGCTGTGGGCAGGCCAAGGCGAGGGGCAGACCTTCGATCTGACCCTTTCCTTGAACGAGGCTCTGCCGCGCCTCGCCGACGATCAGACACCGGGCCTGTTGTCGCCGAGCGGAGCGGGCAACGTACGCTTCCTGCTCCCCACTGTGCTCGCGACCGGACTGCTCGACGGCATCAACCCCTGTGCCTTCGCGGTGATCCTGCTTCTCATCGCCTTCCTGTTCACCATTCGCCAGTCGCGTGGGCGGGTCTATCAGCTAGGTGGCGCCTACATTGCCGTCATCTTCGCCGTCTACCTGCTGATTGGCCTCGGGCTGTTGAAAGCTGTCGCCCTGAGTTCGGACACTCACTTCATGGCTCGTGTCGGCGCCTGGCTGGTCATCGTGTTGGGGTTCGTGAACCTGGCCGAGTACTTCTTCCCCAGGTTCCCCATTCGGCTGCACATGCCCGCCTTCGCGCACGAGCAAACGTACAGTCTGCTGAAGAAGGCGACTCTACCCGCCACGCTCGGCATGGGCTTCCTGGTCGGCCTGTGCACGTTCCCCTGCTCTGGCGGCATCTACGTGTCCATCATCACTCTGCTGGCCTCGCAGGCGACGGTGGTGTGGGGAGTGCTCTACCTCATCCTTTACAACCTGATGTTCATCCTGCCGCTGGTTCTGATTCTCGTCCTGGCCGGGAATCGGGTGACGGCGAAGGCCTGGGCTGCCTGGGAGCGTCGTCACACGGGCACGATTCGCCTCTGGTACGGCGCAGCGATGCTGGGGCTGGGCGTCGTGCTTCTCGGTTGGCTCGTCTGACGTAGGTCTCGAAGCGAAAGGAGAGGGGGCGCAGCCATCGCTGTGCCCCCTCTCCTCTTAGGCGCCGATCCGATTGTAGGCCCATAGTGGGCCCGAGCGGGTGTCTGCGACCTTATCCCGACAGATGAGTGTGGATCGGCTACCCAGGCTTATAACGGCTCACTTCACGGATTGGACTTCATTCGCAATGCGTTCGGGTCCAATGGTATTGTCCCCGCTCTACCTTAAGGCCAGGTGAGATCGGGCTGATGATGTGCTGAACCTTCAAGGCCATTCGCGCCACCTTTCAACCTTCAGCAGAGGTTCAGCCCAGCATCAGGCCATCCTCAGGCGCCTGCCCGATAATGTGGACACGGCGTTGTTAGCGTGGAGGTCAATATGCCTGGGCAACGGGGCGAGGAGATTAGCGATGTCTAGCCAATCCATGACGGTGCAACACACAACCATTCCTATTCTCGGGATGACCTGCACATCCTGCGTTCAAGCCATCGAACGTGCGCTGCGCGGAATTAATGGTGTCCAGGATGTCGCAGTCAATCTGGCCGGGGGCAAGGCTCAGGTCATCTACGATCCCAAACGCACGCTTGTATCCGACATGCTCCAGGTGATCACAGACGTCGGGTACGAAATCGGCGCGTCGGAGGTGACACTGCAGGTCACAGGAATGACGTGCGCCTCGTGCATGGCTCACGTCGAGGGCGCCCTGATCGACCTACCCGGCGTCACAGCAGCCACCGTCAGCCTCGGTCTTGGGACAGCGCGTGTTACCTATGTTCCTGGCCTGATTACCACCCAACAAATGCTGAACGCGGTCCAAGCGGCGGGGTATCAGGCGCAAGTGCAGATCAGTGGAGTCGATGCGCTTGACCGCGAACGTGAAGCCCACCAGCGAGAGGTGCGTCGCCAGGGCCAGTACCTGCTGTTCACCGTGCCTGTCGCGATGGTGATCATGGTCGGCACCTTCCGCGACATGTGGATTCTGCCCCAGTTCGTCCCTGCGTGGCTGGGTTACAAGTGGGTGCTGGGGCTCCTCGCGACCCCTATTGTCTTTGGGCCCGGCCGGCAGTTCTTCGTCAACTCGTGGCGTGGCTTGAGGCACGGCGTCACTGACATGAACCTGCTGTATGCGACGGGCATCGGGGCCGCCTATGTCATCGCCCTCATCAACACCCTCTTTCCAAACGCAGGCTTCGGCGGTGAGGGAGCGACCTTCTTCGAGTCGGCTGCCCTCTTGACGACCTTCATCGTCTTGGGGCGCTTCCTCGAAGCAGTGACCCGTGGCCGCACGAGCGAGGCCATCCGCAAGTTGATGCGTCTGCAGCCCAAGCAGGCGCGGGTGCTACGGGGCGAGCAAGAGGTAGAGATTCCGGCCGAGGAGGTCGTGGCAGACGACATCGTTCTCGTGCGGCCAGGCGAACAAGTACCGGTGGATGGTGTCGTCGTCACAGGGTACTCGGCTGTCGATGAAAGTATGTTAACGGGCGAGTCTCTTCCAGTGGAGAAGCGCGCCGGGGATAGCGTCATCGGCGGAACGCTGAACAAGACGGGGGCATTCCGCTTTCGGGCGACCAAAGTCGGGGCTGATACGGCCCTGGCGCAGATTATTCGGTTGGTCGAGGATGCCCAAGCGAGCAAGGCGCCTATCCAGAAGCTGGCCGACTGGGTCGCCGGCCACTTCATCCTGGGCGTCCACATCCTGGCGCTGCTGGTGTTCTTCTTCTGGTTCTTCATCGGCTACCAGCTCTTCTTCGACCCCAACAGCGCCTTCCTGATGTCACCTTACCAGTTGGGTGAGATCGGGGTCTTCGGCTTCGCCCTTCTCCTGAGTGTAACAGTCCTCGTCATCTCATGCCCGTGCGCCGTTGGGCTTGCGACGCCGAGCGCGATGATGGCCGGCACTGGGAAGGCAGCCGAACATGGCGTTCTGTTCAAGAACGCCGAGGCTATCGAGAACATTGCCAAGATCACCACCGTGGTGTTCGACAAGACGGGTACCCTGACGAAGGGTGAGCCTTCCGTCACCGACGTTGTCGTGGTGAATGAGTCCATATCAGCGGAGGACGTCCTGGGCTGGGCAGCAATGACCGAGAAGAACAGCGAGCACCCGCTGGGCGAGGCGATTGTACGCGAGGCGGCGGCGCGCGGATTGAGCGTGGGTGAGGCGGAGAGCTTCAACGCCATTCCGGGCCACGGTGTCGAAGCCCGCTTCGAGGGCTGGGATGTTCTTCTCGGCAACCGGAAGCTGATGGGCGAGCGTGGGGTAGACATCAGTGCGTTGTTGCCCACGGTCGAGGCTCTCGAAAACGACGGAAAGACAGCCATGTTCGTTGCGCTGGGCGCCCATGATCAAGACGTGACGGCTATCGGAGTCATTGCTGTCGCCGATACGCTCAAGGAGCACTCGACGGAAGCGGTGGGGCGGCTGCACCGGCTCGGGATCGAGGTCGCCATGATCACGGGCGACAACCGTCGAACGGCGGAGGCGATTGCACGCGAGGTGGGAATCGACCGCGTGCTGGCCGAGGTGCTGCCTCAGGACAAAGCCGAGGAAATCAAGACGCTGCAAGCCAAGGGTTTGCAGGTCGCGATGGTGGGTGACGGCGTGAACGATGCGCCGGCGCTGGCTCAAGCCAATGTCGGCATCGCCATTGGCTCAGGGACGGACGTTGCCAAGGAGACCGGGCACGTCATCCTCATTAAAGACGATGTGCGGGATGTCGTGGTCGCTATGGAGGTGGGGCGAGCGACGATGCGTAAGGTCAAGGAGAACCTCTTCTGGGCCTTCGCCTACAACACGCTCAGTATTCCTATCGCGGCTGGCTTGCTATATCCAGCGTTCAAACTGGTGGTCAGCCCTGAGTGGGCGGCGTTTCTGATGGCGATCAGCTCGCTGACTGTCACACTCAACACCCTGTTGATGCGTCGGTTCGTGCCCACCACTCGCCGGAACCAGGGCAGCAGCTTTTCCCCGCCACGTCCGTCACAGGCGCCAGTGCGGCCGACCGTCACGGGCCACGCTAACTAGTGAATGATAAGGGAACGGAAGTTCTGAGGAGACCTCTTGCCATGACCACTCGCTCTCTATTTCTTCTTGTTTGGCTAATTGTGCTAGTTGGGGCTGCAGTCTGGGGCATGACACAGCTGCTCCATGACTCGAATGCGCCAGCGCCGCAAGTCGCCTCAGCGCAGGCGCCATCCAATGCGACGCCTACTGAGGCAACCGATATGGCCGGCATGCACGGCCAGCACATGATGGGACCGATGCCCACGCCGGGCATGGAAGGCCCGCACATGATGGAGGCGATGACGACACCCGCTCCCACTGCGGCGTCGAGCGGGGCGATCATGACCGGACCGCACATGATGGGACCGATGCCCACGCCGGGTATGGAAGGCCCGCACATGATGGAGTCGATGGCTGGTATGGCTCATGGAGGGGCCATTCCGTCTCAGGGCGTGGCCGCCGCCACGGAGAAGCAGGGGGGCCAGCCCCTTGCCCCACGCGTCGAGAACGATGTTAAGGTCTTCAACCTTACTGCTAGACCAGTGCGCTGGCATATTCTGAACGATGTCACTGTTACAGCCTGGACCTACAACGGGACCGTACCAGGCCCGATGATCCGCGTCACCGAAGGCGACAAGGTGCGCGTACTCATCAAGAACGAGTTGCCCGAAGCCACCGCCATCCACTGGCACGGTATTCCGGTGCCCAATGCGATGGACGGCGTGCCGCCCTTCACTCAGAAGGAGATCAAGCCGGGCGAGACGTTCACCTACGAGTTTGTCGCGCCGCCCGCTGGCTCATTCATGTACCACTCCCACGTCGAGACCGACAAGCAAGTCATGGTCGGCC
>JAHCIE010000224.1 GCA_026129385.1 Anaerolineae bacterium | reverse complement strand
TCCCAGAGGCCCATCACCGCCATCATCCTCGCTCCCACGGGAAGACATCTCAGCCAACATCGCACCCTGACCGACTGGCGCAATCGCCTTGACGAACCCTCTCTTCTGCGGGGGTCCCGATGAGTTCGTCATCGTGGACCCCCGCAGGTAATTTTCGCTCGCGCTGCCTACCCCTCATAGCGGCTGGCGGCCTGCCGCGCGAAGTCAGCCAGGCTGAGACGCAGGGGTATGGTTACACGCGCCCGGCGGTCCGGCCACACTGCCCGCTGCATCGCTGCCAGTCGTTCGTCCGTCAGACCGGCAGCGTCTCGCGCAGCAGGCGCAGCCAGTTGCCGTGCATGATGCCCTCGATATCGGCCTCGCTATAGCCGCGGGCGCGCAATAGGCCCGGTATATTCTGCAAGTCGGCGATGGTATCCAGGTCGCCCGGACTCTGCTCGCGCCCGTAGCCTCCGTCGAGGTCGGTCCCCAGCCCCACGTGGCGGGCGTTGCCTGCCAGCTGACAAATATGGTCGATGTGATCGACGACGTGGCCCAGGCTGACCCGCTCCGGCGTGGGGTCGTCCTTGTTCCAGTCAGGGTCGAGCATCCAGGCGTCAAAGGCCGCCCCGATGACCGCATCGCGCTCGATAAGGGCGCGCAGCATGTCATCGCTGAACTGGCGCTGGCGCGGGACCAGGGTGCGGCAGTTGTTGTGGCTGGCGATGACACGGCCAGGGTACAGCTCAAGCTCCTCCCAGAAGGCCTCGTCGGAGGTGTGCGTCAGGTCGAGGAGCATCCCCAGGCGGGCCATGTTCGCCAGCAACTCGCGGGCCGGCGGAAAGACACCGCCGACCGTGTTCGTGCCGTGGGCGTACGCGCTGACACCGTAGTGGGCCAGGCTCAGCGAGTGCAGGCCCTGCGCGCGCCAGTCGAAGACCTGGTCCGGGTGCAGGATAGGGTCGGCCCCCTCCATCGACAGGACGTGGCCGAGCGGCGCAGCCGCCGGGGCGGCCTGCCAGGCCGCCAGGTGGTCGTCCAGGTCGGCGCGGGTCCGGATGCGGCGCAGGATACCCTGGTCCTCCAACTGGCTGTAATAGATCAACTGGGCGTGAGCGGCGGCGAAGGCGGCTTCGGGCGGGAAGTCAATGTTGGAGCGCAGACCGGCGGCGTGGCGGGCGAGGATGGTCGAGAAAGACAGAAACACCTCGCCACGACGCATGTCGGGGAAGCCGACAGTATTGCGGCCGCGGCTCTTGCCGAGCATGTACTGCTCCCAGCGACGAATCTCGGCCACGGGCTGCTTCAAGTCGCGGCCGTAGAACAGGGCGTTCAGGCCAAAATCCAGATGGGCATCGACGACGAGCATGGGAAGTCTCCGGGCGGTGGGGTTGGGCGGATTATAGCGCGTGGGACGTGAAACGTGAAATGCAACGCCCCCGGTTAGATTTTTTCGTCAGGCAATACGCCACGTCAGGGGCACGTCAGACGGGGTAGCCATCCCTCCACCCGTCAGGCACGCACCTTCACCACGCGGCCCGCCGCGCGGTCTATAATGATGGTGGGACACCTCGACGTGCCCCGTTATCAGCCTGCCCACAGCTGGGCAGCCGCGTGCTCAAGGAGGAGCACATGCTACGTGAGACAACCCTGGAACACGCTGTCAACCCCTGGAACGTAGCCCGCGAACAGTTTGACCGCGCCGCCGCCTACCTCGACATCAAGGCCGGCGTCCGCGAGATGCTCCGTAACACCAAGCGCGAGCTGACCGTCAATTTCCCCGTCAAGATGGACGATGGCTCCGTCCAAATCTTCACCGGCTATCGCGTCCACCACAACACGGTCCTCGGCCCCAGCAAAGGTGGCATCCGCTATCACACCGACGTCACCATGGACGAGGTGCGCGCGCTGGCCATGTGGATGACCTGGAAGTGCGCCACGGTCGGCATCCCCTTCGGCGGCGCCAAGGGCGGCGTCATCGTCGACCCCAAGACCCTCTCCAGGCAGGAACTAGAGCACCTGACGCGCCGCTACGCCAGTGAGATCAGTATCCTGATGAGTCCGGAGGGCGACATCCCCGCCCCCGATGTTAACACCAATGCCCAGATCATGGCCTGGATCATGGACACCTACTCCATGCATCGCGGCTATTCCGTGCCCGCCGTCGTGACCGGCAAGCCTCTGGAGATTGGCGGCTCCCTCGGCCGCGCCGATGCCACCGGCCGCGGCGTCATGGTCACCACCCTTGAAGCCCTACAAGTGATGGAAATCCCGGTCCACGACGCCGAAATAGTGGTCCAGGGGTTCGGCAATGTCGGCAGTGCATCGGCGCGCCTCATGCACGATGCGGGCGCGCGCATCATCGCCGTCGGCGATGTCTTCGGCGCTATCTACAACCGCCACGGCCTCGATATCCCGTCCCTGGTGTCCCATGTGCAGGCCACCGGGAGCGTCGTCGGCTTCCCAGAGACGGAACCGATCGACAAGGCCGCGCTGCTAGAGCTGGAATGCGACGTGCTCATCCCGGCCGCCCTCGAAGGCCAGATCACCCGTGCCAACGCCGACCGCATCCACGCCCGCATCATCGCCGAGGGCGCCAACGGCCCCACCACCCCCGATGCCGACGACATCCTGCACGAACGAGGCATCTTTATCATCCCCGACATCCTGTGCAATGCGGGCGGCGTCACCGTCTCCTACTTCGAGTGGGTCCAGGACTTGCAGCAATTCTTCTGGAACGACGATGAGATTGACAAGCGCCTCGGCCAGATCATGACCCGCAGCTTCCGCGACGTGCTAGGCGTCATGCGCGACAAGGGTGTTGACATGCGCACCGCCGCCTACATCCGCGCCATTGACCGCGTCGCCAAGGCGACCATGATTCGGGGCATTTACCCGTAAGCCGTGTGAAACATGATGCGTGACGCGTGAGAAGAGATCGCTGCCAGTTCTCACGCCTCACGTGTCACGCATCACGCCCGTCGAACGCGCCAATCCCTGGTAACGCACGATCAATTTCACGACCGGAGGCTCCGAATGGACACCCTCACCCGTGACGATCTGAAGTACCTGGCCGAAACCGAAAATGGCTGGCACGTCTCTCTGTTCATGCCAGCCTACGCGGCCGGCATCGACGCAGCGCAGAACCCGATTCGCCTTCACAACCTGCTGCGTGAGGCAGAGAATCGCCTGATGGCGCTTGGCATGCGCGCCGCCGAGGTACGAGACTTGCTCGCCCCCGCCTTGCGTCTGCTGAAGGACACCGCTTTCTGGCAGAGCCAGGCGGGCGGCCTGGCGGTATATCTGGCCTACGAGCAGTACCGCGTTTACCGCGTCCCCATCGCCCTGGATGAGCGCGTCGTCGTCAGCCATCGCTTCGCGGTCTCGCCGCTCCTGCCTCTTCTCGACAGCGCCGTCCGCTATTACGTTCTGGCCCTCGACCAGCAGGGCGCACAACTCTATAGCTGCACGCCCTATACCTGCCAGCCGGTCGATCTACCCGGCGCACCGCAGGGCCTTGAGGAAACGCTCCGCTTCGACAGCCTCGAACGGCGCGAACATTCCTACGCCGTAGCAACAGGCGGTGGACACGGGACCAGCATGTACTACGGCGTTGGCTCGCGCCCCGACGAAACCAAGACCCAATTGGAACGCTACTGCCGCACCGTCGACCGCGCCGTCCAGGCTCGGCTGAGTGGCGAGCAGGCCCCCCTCGTCCTGGCCGGGGTCGACTCGCTCCTGACGATCTACCGTGAGATCAGCGGCTATCCGCACGTCACGCCGCGCAGCATCGTCGGCGCGGTGAAGGGCAGCCTGCCCGCGAACATCCACGCCCAATCGTGGCCGCTGGTGGAGCCAGTCTTCCGGCAAGCCGGCGACAAGGCAATGGCCCGCTACCAGCGCCTCCGCGGCACGGGCCTGGCCGCCCAGGACCTCAGCGACATCGTGCCCGCCGCCGCCATCGGCCGGGTGGACACCCTCTTCCTGGCGCGCGGCAGCGAGCAATGGGGCCGCTACGAGCCGGTCCTTCAGCAGGTGACTTTGCACGATAGCCGCGACAGCGACGACATAGACCTGGTCGAGATGGTTGCCGTACAAACGATGCTCCACGACGGCGCGCTGTTCGTCGTGCCCCCCGACCACCTCCCTGACGGCGTCCCTATCGCCGCCATCTATCGCTACTAAATTCAAAGCTTGGAAGGTTGACGGCGCAAGCCCCAGAGACAGCGGGTGAGACCATCAACCTTCCAACCTGGAACGCACCACCCTTCGGAGGATCAACATGCTCAGGACGATTCTCGTACCCCTGGACGGATCCCCCCTTGGCGAGTATGCCCTCCCAACTGCGACCGACCTCGCCCACCGCAGCCGCGCCCAATTGCTGCTGGTACGCGCAGCGCGGCACGACACCGACGAAGCCGCCGCCTACCTCGATCAACTCCCCGCCGAGGCTTTTGGCCTACCGACTGACCCTATGGCGGAGGACTTGCCCGCCTCGTCGCGCCTCCCGCCGTGCCTTCGCCTCGTCATCCCAGGCGACCCCGCCGAAGCGATTCTAGCCGCCGCCCGCGACAACGCCGCCGATCTCATCGTTATGACGACTCACGGTCGCGGGGGGCTGCGCCACCTCCTGCTCGGCTCCGTCGCCGAGAAGGTCATCGCTGCCAGTCCTCTCCCCGTCTGGGTTGTGCGCGCCTCCCACCCCAGCTTACCGTCGGTTGTCGATATTCCCGTGGAGATTCTCGTTCCGCTCGACGGTTCGCCCTTCGCCGAGGCCGCCCTGCCAGTGGCCCGCCAGCTGGCAAGCGTTCTCCACGCCGGCATCCTGCTCGTCCACGCCATCGAGCCGACAAGCCTGGCCGACGACCTCTTGCTCACCCAGCCCATCATCCCGCCAGAGACGGCCCTCCTCGACGCCAGCGAGGCCCGCACCTACCTGGGCGACTGGGTGGAACGCCTCCGGCTTGAGGGTCGCCCCGCTCGTCTCATCGTCGCCGATGGAACAGCCCGCGACGTCCTCCTGCGCGAAAGCGCAGCGCCCGGCATCCGCCTGGTCGTCATTGCCACCCACGGCCGCACCGGGCTGCGTCAGACTCTGTTCGGCAGCGTCGCCCACGATGTTCTACGTCACGGGACATTACCGGTCGTCCTTGTTCGCCCGTCCCCGCTCCACCCTTAATAGGAGCGTCGCATGACCACCACCCCGTGAACGTCCCTACCACCCCGGTAGCCCCATCTTAACGAGGCGCTCACCGGAGGCTGGTATACTATCGGCGTAGACGGAGGCGGCGCCCGGCCCGCCTCCGCGGCTGCCCGTACGTTCTGACAGATAGGAAGACAGCATGAGTGACAGCCTACACATCCTCATCGCCTACGACGGCTCCCCCAGCGCCGATATCGCTCTGGAAGACCTGCATCGCGCGGGTCTGCCTGAGACCGTCGAGGCCCTGGTGCTGTCCGTCGCCGATGTCTGGCCTCCATCGAGTTATGAACCGGCCGAGGTTCCAGGCGAGCAGGTCCCGCCCGCCGTCAAGATGGCCCGCTCCCAGGCGGCGCAGGCCGTGCGCGAGGCGCAGGGAATGGCAGATCGCGCCGCCGCCCGCATCAGCTACGACTTCCCCCACTGGACGGTACGCGCCGAAGCTGTCGCCGACTCCCCGGCCTGGGCCATCATCAAACGGGCCGAGGCCTGGCCCGCCCACCTCGTCGTTCTCGGCGCTCATGGCCACTCAGCCCTCAGTCGGTTCGTGCTGGGCAGTGTCTCGCAAAAGGCATTGACCGAGGTACGCTGC
>JAHCIE010000223.1 GCA_026129385.1 Anaerolineae bacterium | reverse complement strand
GCTACCCAGAAGGTGGGACGCGCGGCGACCTTGAGGTCGTAGAGCGGGTTCTTGGCGCGGCGTTGGCGGATGACGAACAACACCAGGGCGATGGCGGCAATCACCAGCAGCCCCACCACCAGCGTGCGCATGCTCGCCACCGGCGCAAAGTTGATGGCCAGGATAAAGGTGCCGACGAGCACGAGCGAGAGGATACCGCCGAGGTTGTCGACCTGTTCCTTGGTCTCGTTGATGTGCGAGGGCAGGAATTTGAGCGCCATGAAGAGCGCCACAACCGCCACCGGCAGCACCACGAAGAAGACCGAGTTCCAGGGGAAACGTTCTAGCAGCAAGCCGGAGAGCAGCGGGCCGCAGGCGCTAATGGCGCCGCCGAGGGCTGCCCACAGCGCTATCGAGCGCGTGCGCCCAGGTCCCGGCCCCCACAACGCTGCGATCAATGCCAGGGTGGTCGGGTAGGCCATGCCGGCCGCAAAGCCACCAAAGAGACGGCCGCCGATCAGCACCTGGATCGAGGGGGCAAAGCCGCAGATAAGCGCGGCGGGCATCGCCAACGCTACACCCAAGATGGCGATCTGTTTGCGGCCGTTGCGGTCGCCGAGTGCGCCCAGCCACAGCACCGAGCAGGCCAGACCGAGCGAGTAGGCCACCGCCACGAGGTTGAGCTGCGTTTGGGATGCGTCGAAATACGCGCCGATGGAGGGCAGGGCGACATTGGCCATAGCCAGCGGCAGGTTCGCCACCGCCGCCACCATGATGAGGGTCGCGAGGACCAGTTTCTCCGTGTCGGGGACGACCTCCGCCGGTGTATTGGCGCCCGACGATGTTACCGCCTTGCCAGGGGCAGCAGCCACTGACATAATTCCTCCCTCTCAGATGGACTGAGCCAGCCAGAACCAGGACGTAGCCAATGCGAAGCTACGCCGACGCGACGCGGTTCACCGCCAGAACGGTGATGCCGCGATTATAGAGGGCCGTCAGGACACCCATGAGCGCGGCCTGATCGGTCAGCGTGCCACTTAGCAGCGTGACCGGCGCTCCCTGTTCACTGTACTGCGCTGTGATGGTGAGGTCGTCTAGATACGGCGCATCCTCGCGGAGAGCGCCCTGGACGAGAATAAGGTAGATGCCCGGCGCATCGAAACTGCGAATCTGAGCCTGACTGGCCATAACGCCACCTGCCTCGTGGGTAGAAACCGGCGCCGGACGGTGGCGGCTGTTGTCACGACAACCACGCCAGATAGCGAGCGCCATAGGCGTAGGATAGCATACTGGCATGGCCGTCGATAGACCCATGTGGGTGTAGTCAAGGTGTATGTTGGCGGTGAGGCGTCAGCGTGGAGGAAGAAGACCCAGCGCGGACGCCTTCACCACGGCTTCGCGGCGGCTGTTAACCTGGAGCTTCTGATAGATGTTGACGGTATGCCGTTTGACGGTTGACGGGGAGATGACCAGCGCATGGGCAATTTCTTTGTTGCTCTGACGCTGGCCTAGCAAGATGAGTACATCGATCTCGCGGTCGGTGAGAGGCTCCACCAGCTCGATGGGTGGCAGCGCGGTCAGGGACTGCGGGAGAAAGGCGAAAGCGTGGCGAAGCTGGTTCAGGTAATCGACGGGCACCACGCCCTGGGGGACGCGGGCGAGCAAGGCGGCCAGGCGGGGACCGGCGTCGACGAAGACGCGGATGAAGCGCCCCGGCTCCGCCAGCTGGAGCGCCGCGCTCAGCGCGGCCAGGGCCGCCGACGTGTCGCCCTCCGTGTCGTGGAGTACGGCTTCCAGCGCCAGCGTTTCGATGAGGGCGCGGCGGTTGTGGGTGGTGGTCGTGTAGCCGCGCATCTCGGCGAGCAACGCGGTGGCCTGGCGGCGGCTATCCGACGTGTTCTGGGCCATCAGCACCCTGGGCAGCGTCAACTGTGGGGCGAAGAAGAGGGGAATAGGGCGCAAGGGTGGGGCCTCGAAACTGGCGGCCCACTGTCGCGCCGTCGCCAGGTCCCCCTGGCGCACCGCGATCTCCGCCTCCAACGCTTCCAGCAACCGTACAAGATAGGTGGCGCGGTTGCGGCGCGCTGGTATCAAGACGCCCGCGACGGCCGCCCGCGCCAGGGCCGGCCGGCCCTGGGCCTGGTAGGTGTAGGCCAGGATGGCCGCCGCGTGGGCGGTGCAGATGGCGCTGGCGCCCGCCAGCGGGTCCTCAACGACGGCGCGGGCCTCGCGCTCCGCAGCGACCAGGTCGTTGCGCTGATAGTGGACGCAGGCGCGAAAGTAGTGAATCCAGCCCACGCTCTCCCGCCGTTCGCCGTCGGCCGCCAGACCCTGGGCCTGGTCGGTGCGGGCCAGGATAGCGTCCAGGCGGCCATCCATCCAGAACAAGAAGCAGCTTGACTGGTGGACGCGCAGGCGCAGCGGGTGGCTGGTCGCCAGCTCTTCCTGAGCGCCCTCGTCCAGGCAGGTATAGGCCAGCTCGATCTCGCCGCGCATGAAATGCGCCACCGCCAGGTGGACCCAGGTATGGCCGCGCGTCAAATAGGCATGCCGGGGCAGCCTGTCCAGAGCATCTTGGCCGTAGGCGACGACCGCGTCCGCGTCACCGCCGGCGCTATAGGCTATCATCGACCGCAACGCCGCGATCTCGCCCTCGATCAGGCGTCGGCGCTCGGCGGATAGCTCGACCTGGGCCAGGCCCGCCTCGGCCCGCTCCACCAGCGTCGCCATACGTAGCAGGTCGGCGCGGCGTGACCAGGTCAGTAACGCCTCTGCCATGAGCCACTCGGGGTGATGCTGCGCCTCGGCCGGGAACATCGCCAGCCAGCGGCCCATGCGCGCCCACTTCTCCTGGTTCATCACGTCGTAGCGGTGGCGGGCCAGCAGGCTCAGCGCGCCTTCGATATCGTTGGCGGCCAGGGCGTGCCGCGTGGCCTCCTCGATCAGGCCCTGGCCCGCGAACCAGGCGCTGGCCTGGCGGTGCACGGCGGCGATCTCCGCCTCGCTGTAGCGGCGGGTCAGTTGCCACCGCAAGAGCTGCTGGAACAGGTGATGATAGCGATACCAGACCCCGCCGCTGTCGAGGCTGATGAGGAACAGGTTGGAGGCTTCCAGGTGCGCGATGAACGTGTCTTCCCCGCTCACGGTCTCGCTACACACGGCCTCGCACAGCGATGCGCAGAACGAATCCAGAATAGACGTCTTGAGCAGACACTCCTGCATGGCGGGCGTCTGGCGGGCCAGCACCTCATCCATCAGATAATCCATCACGTAGCGCGAGTTGCCCTGGAGACCGGCCATCGCCTGGGCCGGTTCCGCCACCTCGCGAAGATGGACGACGGCCAGGTGCAGGGCCGTCACCCACCCCTCGGTCTGCTCGGCCAGGATGTCTATCTCAGCGTCGGTCAGGGCCTGGGGCAGCCGTCGCGCCAGGAACGCGCTCACCTCCGCCGCGTCGAGGCGCAGGTCCCTGCTGCGCACCTCCACCAACTGGTGGCGCGTGCGCAGGCGGCTGATGGGCAGGCTGGGATCGCGGCGCGAGGTGATAACGAGATGCATACCCGGCGGCGGGTAGCGCAACAGATCAGCCATGAAATCGTCGATCGCTGCGTCGCGAATCGCGTCGTAGTCGTCCAGGACGATAACGTAGGGGGTTATCTGGTCGGTGGCGGGATCGCGGCCCAGCGTGTCCATCTCGTTGATGAGCGTCGCCACCAGCGTCTCGTTCGAGGGTGGGGGCAGCGCATCGAGCAGATCCAGGGTGGCCTGGCAGGCGTTGGGGAAAACGCCGCGCAGCGCGATGATGAAGTAGCTGAGGAACAGGCTCAGATCGCCGTCGTGCTCGCCGCACGACAGCCAGACGCTCGGCAGGTTGGGGGCGTCTGCCCCTTGAAGCTGGTCGAGCCACTGGACGACCAGGGTGGTCTTGCCGAAGCCGGCCGGCGCGGTGATGAGCGTCAACGGTACGGCCAGGCTGTTGGCCAGGCGGCTGAGCAGGCGCGGCCGCTCGATCAGGTCGACGAGGTTGAGGGGGCGGTTGAGCTTCGTCCTGATCAAGGAGTTGAGACGAGGGTGCGAGGCCAAAAGAACCCCCCCCTGGTGGAGACCCACAGGCAACCGGCAGCGAGCATACGGGGCTACAAGTTATCATACCTACATGAAGCCCCGCTGTCAACTCCGGAAGCCTGGCTGGCGACCTGCCTGCTATCGAGGCGCGGCTGGCCGCGCCGTACCCGCGATGCCGCTGATAATTGCCCGCTGCCCGTCGTGTGGCTATACTTCGTGGCGTATCCTTTAGCGTCGCCTGGGTTTCACGG
The DNA here is from genome assembly GCA_026129385.1 of Anaerolineae bacterium. Lineage (GTDB taxonomy): Bacteria > Chloroflexota > Anaerolineae > Epilineales > JAHCIE01 > JAHCIE01. The sequence goes on along the minus strand of JAHCIE010000223.1, from coordinate 1,485 downwards.
GCGACTATCAGCCAAGTACGAAGTATAGCAAACAGGAGGTGCACATGGCTACATTGACAGCCATCAAGTTTGAGACTCCCGACGGGGCGGAGCAGGGGCTCCAATTGATGCAGAATCTCCAGAAGCAGAACCTCATTCAGGTGGTGGACGCCGCCACCGTGAGCTGGCCGGAAGGCAAGAAGAAGCCGAAGACCCGGCAAGCCCAGTCGATGGGTGGTGTCGGCGCGCTCAGCGGCGCGTTCTGGGGCCTGCTGTTCGGCCTGCTGTTCTTCATCCCCTTCCTGGGCCTGGCGATTGGCGCTGCCATTGGCGGGCTGGCCGGTCACTTCTCCGACTACGGCATCAACGACGACTTCATCAAGTCGGTGCGCGATAAGGTCACGCCCGGCACGTCGGCGTTGTTCCTGCTTACGCAGAACGCCGTCACCGACCGCGTCGTTGCCGAGATGAAGACGCTGCCCAAGTTCGAGATCCTCTCGACCAACCTGTCGCAGGAGCAGGAAGCCCAGCTCCGCGCCGAGTTCGGCGAGGAGTAGTTCGCCCCCGGCGACTCGCTTCCCACGCCTCCGCCCATCGCTGCCTCTGGCATGTGGGCGGAGGCGTCGCACATGCAGCCGCTTCTGGAGCCGCGCCATGCCCGACAGCCAATCTCGCCTTGCCACATTCCGCGCGGGCTTGACGAAGCAGTTCTACCGCTACTTTCCCATCGCAACCTGGGCGCGCCACTATCCGCGCGAGGCATGGAATCCCGACCTGATTTCGGGCCTGACGGTGGGCGGGGTGATGGTCCCCGTGGCGTTGGCCTACGCGCAGATGGCGGGCCTGCCGCTCCAGATGGGCCTGTATGCGGCTTTCCTCTCTCTGATCGCCTACGCCATCTTCGGCACCAGCCGCCACCTCAAGGTCACGACCAGCTCGACCATGGCCGTCATGTCGGCGGCCGTCGTCGCGCCCCTGGCGATGGGCGACGCCAGCCTGTACGTGGCAATGAGCGCGGCGCTGGCTATCATCGTCGGCGTCATCCTGATCATCCTCGGCTTCGCCCGGCTGGGCTTCATCTCCGACTTCCTGTCCAAGTCGGTGGTCACCGGCTTCGTCTTCGGCCTGGCCCTCAACATCGCCATCGGGCAAGCGCCCAAGATTTTTGGCGTACCGGCGGGCAGCGGCAACTTCTTCCAGCAGCTATTTCAACTACTCAGCAATCTGGATGAGACGAATCCATGGGCCTTTCTGATCGGCGCGGGGTCCATCGCGCTGATACTGGTCCTCAAGCGTCTCTACCCGCGCATCCCGGCCGCGCTGGTGGCCCTGGCGGCCGGCATCCTGGTGGTCTCGGCCTTCAATCTCGATGAGCAAGGGGTGAGCATCGTCGGCATCATCCCGACCGGCCTGCCCACCCTGACCATCCCGCGCGTGGGCGTTGGCAACTTCTTCTTCCTGGTGGCGGGCGCGGCGGGCATCGTCTTCCTGGCGGTGGGCGAGTCG
>JAHCIE010000222.1 GCA_026129385.1 Anaerolineae bacterium | reverse complement strand
ACGGCGCAGCGGCCGCTGGAGGTCGAGACGACGGCCCCTGGGCCAGCGCCGCCGCGGCGGCGAGCAGGAGGGCCAGGGCGAGAAGCGATGCCAACCCGAGGCGATAGAAACGTGGCAACAGAGCCTTCCTCTCCATCAAGGTGACATGGCTTGGGCCATGACATCCCGCGCGGCCTTGAGTACTTGCGCCGTGGTGATCCAGCGCACGCACGGGTGTAGCGGCAGCTCGTCCTCGGCGTAATCCAGGCGCTCGCAGAACTGGCACGTCAGAGGCGGGTCGGCCAGGATCACCCGATGCAGGGTCGGGTCGCCCCACGGCCCAAACTGGCGCGGGTCAATGGGGCCGTACAGGCGCACCGTCGGCGCCCCGACCGCCGTCGCCAGGTGCAGCGCCCCCGCGTCCGGCCCCAGGGCCAGGGCGCAGCGCGCCAGCAGCGCGGCCAGTAGCGGCAAATCGGTGGCCCCCGCCGCGTCGATCACGGCGGCTCGCGTATGCGCCGCGACGTCGGCCGTCAGCGCGGCCTCGGCGGGGCTGCCGGTGAGCAGGATGCGCGCCCCATCGGCGGCCAGGGCATCCGCCACCGCGCCCCAGGCCTGCCCCGTCCATAGCTTGACCGCCGCCCCCGCGCCGGGGTGGACGGCGACGAGGGTCTCGCCGTCGCCGAGGCCGCGCGCGGCCAGCCACCGGGCCGCCGCCTCGTGCTCGTCGTGGCTGAGCGGAAAGCGCGTTGGCGGGCGTCCGGGCAAGGCGTCTGGGGCGCGCCCGGTCAGCGCGGCCACCAGGGCCAGGTTGAGGCGGGTGGCGTGCGCCTCGCGGTCCAGGGGCAGCGTGGTCGTCAGGAACGGCTCGACCTCTGCGACGGCGTAGCCGAGGCGCACGGGAATGCGCGCCAGGGCCGCCAGCAAGGCCCCCCACCAATGATCGAATCTCAAGACGACGGCCGTGTCAAAGCGGTACGCGCGCAGGCGCTCGGCTTCGCGGCGGGCCAGGCGGTAGGGGGCGAGGGCCGAGGCGGGCGCGGCGCGGGTGAAGCCGGGGAAGGGCAGGCTCAGCACGGCGTCCAGGTACGGGTTGCGGCGGGCGACAGTCTCGGCCCACGGTCCCACCAGCGCCGTGACGTGGGCGTCGGGCCAGGCGGCGCGCAGCGCCTCGAAGGCCGGTGTCGCCAGTAGCACATCGCCCAGGTGGTCGGGGCGGATGAGCAGGACGCGCCGTCCCGCGCCTGTCGGCGACACGGCGGGCGGCGCGGGGGCGGGTTGGGTGGCGGTCAGGGCAACGCCCGCCGTCTGGAGCAGGCGGCGGCGCAGGCGATGGCGGGGCGAGAGGCTCGCGCCGCCGGGCATCGTGCGCGGGTCAGGCATACAGGCCGTCCAGGCGCGGCAAAATGGCCTGCCAGTCGTAGCGCGCCACGGCGAGCTGGCGGGCCGCGCCGCGCATGGCGGCGCGGTGCGGCGGATCGGCGAGGAGGGCCAGGACGGCGGTGGCGAAGGCGTCGGCGTCGTCGGCCAACATGGCCGCCGCGCCCAGGTCTAGCCCCTCGGCGCCGCGCGAGGTGCTGACGATGGGCCGCGCCATCGCCAGGGCTTCCAGCAACTTGAGGCGCGTGCCGCCGCCCACGCGCAGGGGCGCGACGAAGAGGGCGGCAGCGGCGATGTAGGGGCGCGTGTCGGGGACCCAGCCCGTCACCGTGACCCGCGGCCCCGCCAGGGCGCGGACGCTGGGCGCAGGGTCACGCCCCACCAGGGCGACACGCACCGCTGGCGCGGCGGCCCATACGCGGGGCATCACGTCGCCGACGAGCCACAGACTGGCCTCAATGTTGGGGCGATAGTCGAGCTTGCCAGTGAAGACGAGCCAGGGCGTGTCGGCGGCGAGGGGCACAGGTTGCTGCGCGTCGGCCAGGGCCGGGTCGTAGAAGGCGGTGTCGACGCCGTTGGGCACGACCAGGGGCGATAGGCCGGGGGCGAGGGCGCGCAAGGTGGCCGCGTCGGCCTCCGAGACGGCGATGATGCCGTCGGCGCGGCGCAGGAGGTCCGCTTCCAGGGCCGATAGCCGCTGCCACTGGACCCAGGAATAGGCGGCGGCGGCCCAGCGGCGCGGTTGGCGGGCGTCGGTGAGCCAGTTGCGCTGCTGCAAGAGGGCCTCGGCGTTGTGGGCATCGTAGACCAGACGCGCCGCCAGCGGCAGCGGGCCGCTGGTGGGCCACAGGTAGGGGGCCATCTCGATGCCTTCGGCCTGCACCACGTCGTAGCCGTCGGCAAGCCACTCGGCCAGGCGGGCGGCGAAGGCGTCGCTGTGCAGGCGCCGCGCCATGTCGGCGTGACCGGCGGCCATGTCGGCCAGGCGGCGATATAGGGGGCGCGGCGGCGCGGGCAGCGCGTCGAGGCGGCCGACCAGGTCGCGCAGCGGCCCGGCGGCGGCCAGGTCGGCCGGCGGATTGGCGGCAAAGCTCAGCACGTCGACGGTGTGATGCGCGGCGACGTGGCGCAGGATGTGCCAGTTGCGGATCGCGGTTCCCTGGTGGGGTGGATAGGGAAGCTGAGGGGTCAGAAACAGAATGCGTCGGCGAGGAGAATCCATAGTAAATGTTTCGCGCGAAACATGCGGCCGCGGCCCGTTAGGGCGACGCGATGCCTTAGCGCAACATGCCGATCTTGTGATAGACTTCCAGGGTCTCGCGGGCCATGCGGTCGAGGGAGAAGCGTCTGGCTTGCTCCAGGCCGCGCCGCACCATACCCGTGCGCCGATCGGGGTTCTGGAGTACCAGGCGCAGCGCCTCCGCCCACAGCGCCTGGTCCAGCGGTGGTACTTTCAGGCCCGCGTCGCCGACGACCTCGGGCAGCGACGCGGCGTCGGATACGATCACGGGCGCGCCACACCACAGGGCTTCCAGGGGGGGCAGCCCAAAGCCCTCGTAGAAGGACGGCTGGACGAACACCGCCGCGCCGTTGTACAGGCGTAGCAAATCCTCCTGCGGTACGCGGCCCAGGAAACGGGCGCGGTCGCCCAGTCCCAGCTCATCGGCGACGCGAAAAACATCCTCATCCAGCCAGCCGCGCTTGCCGACGATCACGAGGTTCAGGGGAACCCGCACATCCGCGCCGCGCCCCTCGCTACCTTCCATAACCTCCATATCGCGCAGGTCGTGGAATACCTGGAGCAGCGTCGGCAGGTTCTTGCGCGGCTCGATGGTGCTCACGAAGAGGATATACGGGCCGGGTAGCTCATACTTGTGGCGCATCTCGGCCAGCGCCGCATCGCCGCGGATGACGTGAAAGCTGGGGTCGGCGGCCTCGTGGATGACCGTGATCTTGTTGGCGTTCACGCCCAGCAGCAGCACCAGGTCTTGCTTCGTGGCCTCGGACACGGCGATCACGTGGTCGGTCTTGCGCATGGCCGCGTCGATCTGGCCGTAGTAGCGCGCCGAGTCGTGGGTCAGAAAGTGGGGGAAGCGCAGGAACGCCAGGTCGTGAACCGTGACCACCGAGCGACATACGTGGCGCATGGGCGGAATATGGTCAGGGCTGTGAAGTACCTCCAGGCCCAGCGGCATCAACTCTAGCGGCAGGCTCCAGCGTTCCCAGCGGTTGTGGCCCGGCGTCCATAGCGGCCGCCACGAGAAGGGCGCGCCCTCGACGGGGACCGGCTCGTCCTTGCGGCTCTGCAACAGGATGATCTCATCGTCGGTGACAACTTTTGCCAGCCCCGTGACCAGACGGCGGATGTATTGGCCGATGCCGGCCCCGGTGTAGTAGACCATTCGCGCGTCGATGCCGATGCGCATGCGGCGTCTCCCTGTGCCCTGACATTCGACCAATTATAGCGAGGGTCCCGACGCGCGCCCAATCCAAACCTCAGGTTTTGCCGAGCCTTCCCCTTTATTCTATAATGGAGGTTCACGCCGCTCGCTATGCTATGATGTGCCTTGTGAGGCGATGTATGGAAATCACCGATGTCGAGCAAAGACTGGCCTTCCTGGACGAGGCGCAACGCCGCGAGCGCGCGGCCACCGAGCGCCTGCGCGCCCAGGCGTCCGCCCAGGCCGCCGAGCTAAAGGCGGCGACCGACGCCCTGGCGGCCGTCACCGCTGACCTCAAGACTGCCCAGGCGCGCCTGGCGCGGCTGGAGACCATCGATATCACCCTGACCCAGATGCGGGCCGAGGTGGCGGGCCTGATCGAGAACCAGGAGGCCCAGGCGAAGACGGAAATCGGCCGCCTGCGCGACACGGATGCCACAGGGCAGGCCCAGGTCGAGGCCCTGGCGCGGCTGGTCCAGGGCCTCGAGGAGCGCATGACCAGCGCGCAGGCCGCCGGCATCGAGACGCGCGAGCGTCTGGCGCGCCAGGATGTGGTCCTGGGCGAGTTGAACCGATCGCTGCAAACCCTCCGCGCGGACCTGGCGACCACCCAGGGCCAGCTCATCAAGTTTCCGCAGATCGAGCAGGCGCTGGAAATCGCCAAGGCCGAGATCACCCTCATGGTGCGCGAGTACCGCGCCCAGAGTCAGGCCGACCAGGAGCGGCTGGTTCAGGAGCGGCTGGAAGACCGCCAGCTGTTCACCCGCGGTCTGGCCGAGCTTGACGAGCGGCTGGATGTTCTGGCCCCGATCCAGGAACGCCTCAAGGGTCAGGACGCGGAGGCGGCGCGGCTCAACGCCGCCCTCAATCAGGTTGCCGCCCTCGTGGCGACAGCCCAGCGCGACATCGTGCAGGGCAGCGAGCCGATCCCCGCCCTGGCGACGACGCAAACGAAGCACGCGCAGCGTATCGACCGCCTGGAGGCCGCGCTCCCACCCCACGCCCAGCGCATGGACGGCCACGAGGCGCGCCTCCAGTTCCTGGATGAGATGGCGAACCGCCACGCGCTGCGCCTCGACACGGTGGAGGCCGCGATCCCGCCCCATGCCCAACGCATGGATGGTCACCAGGCGAAGCTCCAGTTCCTGGATGAGATGGCGAACCGCCACGCCCACCGCCTCGATGCCGTCGAGGCGCGCTTGCCTACCTATGAGCAGGAGGACGCCGCGCTCCTGGAAAAGATCGAGTTCCTGGAGGATTGGGTGCAGCGCACGGCCACCCGTCTCGACGAGGTGCAACGTTTCGAGGATGACCTGCGTCGCACCCTGACCGAGGCCGTCGAGGCGGAGAAGGTGCGAGACTCCCAACGCGAGCAGCGCCTGGCCGCCTGGGCCGCCGAGCTGGCTGAGCAGCGCCTGATGGTCGAGGGCTGGAAGAAGGTGCTGCGCGGCTACGAGGAACATCACCAGGGCGTGACCCGTCAGATGCGAGAAGTCGACGAGTTGGGGCGTACCATCGACCAGCAGCAGAAGGCCAGCGCCGAGGCTCAACGTATCGAGGCCGAGAAGATACGCCGCGAAGTGGCCGAGTGGCAGTCGGACGTGGACAAGCGCTGGAGCCTGTTCTTCAAGCAGCGCGACTGGGACTGGGCTGAGCAGCGCCGTACTAACGAGGCCCATGTCGAGCGCCTACGCCAGCTGGAGACCTGGCGCAGCGCCGATATTCAGAGTACGTCCGATCTGGCCGATCGCCTCGACAGCAAGGACCGCGAACTGTTGATGCGCATCGAGGACCTGTGGGAGATCGAGGAAACGGCCCTCAAGCGCCGCCTGGCCGACCTCAAGGAGTGGCTGAACGAGGTCCAGGACAGCCAGGCCAACTCGCCCAAGCCGCGCGTGCCCAAGCCGGGCGAGAAGATTCTCGGCACGGACGAACGCTACCGGAGACCGTGAAGCGTGGAGCGTGAAGCGTGAAGCGTGAAGCGTGA
>JAHCIE010000221.1 GCA_026129385.1 Anaerolineae bacterium | reverse complement strand
TCAGCGAGACGACGAACCAGAACAGGGTCACGGAGGCCGGGAACTTGATGTTGACGAAGTAGTGGTCCAGCGCGCCCGCCACCAGCACGCCAAAGATAGCCGCCGCGCCGCCCAGGATGACCGGCTCCAGGTCTAGGTCGCCAACCCGCAGCCCCGCCCGCGCCTGCCAGAAGAACACGCCGATCACCACGGCAAACGCGGCCAGCCCAATCAGCCCCATATTCTCCGCCAGCAGCAGGTACATACTGGATACGCCGATGTAGAGGTCGATGTCGGGCGTGCCGGCGAAGCCCACGCCCAGCCAGGGGTGGCGGCCGATGAGGATCAGGGCGTCCTTGTACTCGCCCAGGCGCATCTGCGTCGACAGGTCCTGCCCCCGCGCGCCGGCAAAGAAACTCGCCACGTACTCCTGGGTCCAGGGCAGGACGAGCGCCAGGGCGACGGCGACCACCAGCCATAGGGCCAGGCGACGGTAGCGCAGCAGGGCCAGGAACGCAGCGGCCGCCAGCAGGCCGAGCATCGAGCCGCGCGAGCGCGTGGCGAACAGAGCCAGGCCCATGACGCTGACGAGGCCCCACGCTAGCCAGCGCGGCAGGATCGGCCGCCGGGCGAACAGGTTGGGGATAGTCAGGGCAGCGACGATGATGAGCAGCCCGCCGAAGGCGTTGGGGTCCACCGAGGTGCTGGTCGCGCGCTGGGGCAGCGACGGATCGTCGTTGATGTAGCGCAGGATACGCTCGCCGGTCGGGTAGTCGAAGACGCGCAGCAGGGACAGCAGGCGTGTCTCGGTGGCGTCGGGCAGCGCCCACAGCCCCAGGCCCAGCGCCGCCGCCACGCCCCCGGACAGCACAAGGGCGCGGGTGGCGTTGATCACGTCGGCGTAGCTGCGCAGCACAGTCGGCAGCAGCCACACCAGGCTCAGCGTCAGCAGGAACTCGACGAAGCGGCGCAGCAGGTCGCGAGTCAGCAGGGCATTCTCGCTGCCCAGCAGGAAGGCGAACACGGCCAGCGCACCGTAGACCAGCGTCGGCAGCCACAACGGGGTGGTGCGCCAGCCGAACTCACCATGGCCGACAACCACCATCAGCCAGGCGGCCAGCATCAGCACGAAGGCCAGATTCAGCAGGGTGGGGTTGAAGCCGATCCCCAGGGGCAGCGCGCCAAAGGGTAAGAGGGTCAACACAGCGGCCAGCGCCCACACCGCCCACTGGACATGTTGCAGCAGCGCGACGCCGATGACCCCCGCCACAACCGCCGCGATGGCGATGGCGGGCTTACCCCACGCCACCGCCGCCCCCGCGGCCACGCCGAGGAGCAGAATTCCCAGCAGGCCAAGCAGGCGGCGCCAGGCGAAATTAGGGATTAGAGATTGGGGATTACTGGACATCTCCCATCTCCAATCCCTAATCTCCAATCCCTGGTTCCCACCCCTAGCTCCGGTACACCATGAACACGCCCGCGATGATCGTCAGCACGCCCGCGATACGCCAGGCCGTGACCGGCTCATTGAGCAGCCACGCCGACAGAAACACAACGAGGATGTAGCTCATGCTGAGCATGGGGTAGGCCCAGCTCAGGTGAGCCTTGGAGAGAACCGACAGCCAGAACAGGGAGCCGCCGAAGATGAGAATGAAGCCGATTAGCACGGCCGGCGTGGTGAAGGCGCGGATGAGCGTCGGGATGGCGTGCATCCCGGTCAGGTCCAGGTTGCCCACCTGGTTCATGCCGACCTTGAGGAGCATCTCCCCACAGACGGAGAAGCTGATAGCAATGAGCAGAGCAACAATTGGTGACATGGCGAAACGACCCTTAACTTTCGATCGTCACGCCCTCGCCCAGCGACTGGACTTGCAGGGCGACGTAGACGACTTCCTCGTCGGTGAGTTCGGGGTAGATAGGGAGCGACAGGACTTCCCGGGCCGCCGCCTCCGCCTGGGGGAACGCGCCGGGGCCGTAGCCTAGCCCGGCGTATGCGCCTTGCCGGTGGGCGGGCGTTGGATAGTGAACCATCGTCCCCACGCCGTGGGAGTGAAGGTAGGCGGCCAGGGCATCCCGGTTCGGTGTGCGCACGACGTACAGGTGGTAGACCGGCTCCACGTCGGGGGCGACATAGGGCGTGACAACCGCGCTGCCCGACAGCAAGGCGTCGTAGCGCGAGGCGATGGCGCGGCGGCGGGCATTATCCTCGTCCAGGTGCGCCAGCTTCACGCCCAGGATGGCCGCCTGCATCTCGTCCAGGCGGCTATTGAGGCCGAGCAGATCGTGAGCGTAGCGCGCGCTCTGGCCGCCATTGCGCAGGCGCTTCACCCGCTCGGCGATCGCCTCCGAAGCCGTGACAACCATGCCGCCGTCGCCATACGCGCCGAGATTCTTGGTAGGGTAGAAGCTGAAGGCCGCCGCGTCGCCCAGCGTACCGACCGGCTGGCCGCGATAGCGCGCGCCGTGGGCCTGGGCGCAGTCCTCCACGACTCGCAGGTCGTATTGGTCGGCCAGTTCCAGCAGTGACCCCATATCGGCCGGCTGTCCATACAGGTGGACGGGCATGATGGCCCGCGTGCGCGGGGTGATGGCCGCCGCGACGCGGTCAGGGTCGAGGTTGTAGGTACGCGGGTCGATGTCGACGAAGACGGGGGTCGCACCCGTCGCCGAGATGGCGAACACGCCAAAGGCTGCCGTCAGCGGCGCGGTGATCACCTCGTCGCCGGGGCCAATCCCCAGCGCGCGGAAAGCCAGCTCAATGGCGTCGGTCCCCGAGTTGCAGCCTACCGCGTGGGGCATGCCCAGGTAGGCGGCGAACTCCTCCTCGAAGCGTTCTAGCTCGGGGCCCAGGATGAACCACCCCCGGTCGAGGACGCGGGCCATAGCGGCGTCGATCTCCGGCCGCAGGCGGGCCACCTGGCGCTCGAAGGTGTTGAAGGGAATCCTCATAATAGTTGCTTCTCTCTCGGCGGCGCGATAGGTGTCGTCGGCCCGGCCGGCGCGGGCTGGCTGCCCTTCAGCAGCACCAGGCTGACCCACAGCTTGCCAATGTCGCGCACGACGCGCACCAGACGCGGAAAGTTGAAGAACTGGGAGATGCCATAGACGCGGTGATAGTGGTGAACCGGCACTTCCTCGAACACAAAGCCCGCGTCGGTGAACTTCTTGACCATCTCCAGCGGCAGCGTGCCGTCCTTAGATACCAGGGTCACGGCGTCGAAGCACGAGCGGCGAATCAGGCGAAAGTCGCAGTCCACGTCCCGAATCGTGAAGCCGAACAGGAGCTTCATGCCGTGATGGTAGAGGCGGCCGATGACAATGCGATGCCAGGGGTCGTTGCGGCTGATCTTGTAGCCGTTGATGATGTCCACCTCGGGCCGCATCCGATCGGTGAGCTTGAGAAGCTCCCGCACGTCGTACTGCGCGTCACCGTCGGTGTAGAACACCCAATCCTTGCTGGTCTGGGCAAACAGGGAGCGCAGGTTGCCACCGTAGCCCAGGTTCTTGGGATGGTGGAATACACGCAGGCGGGGCACGACACCCGTCAGAATATCCAGTATCTGGCCGGTATAGTCGGCGCTGCCGTCGTTGCCAACCAGAATTTCATAGTCGTCAGTAACCAGCTTCAACATGGCGTCGGCCATCAGAACCATGCTGGCAATGGTGCCGCCGTCGTTGTAGGCGGGGAAGACGGCGGATATGCTGGGTCGAGGCATCCGAGACTCCTGGGAAGGCGAATTGTGGCGAATCTTAGCACGTTCCCTCACGCGCGGCAAAAAGGGTGTTACTCGTTTGTCGCAACGCCCCCCGGACGCTACAATTGAAGTCACTCACAGCGAGGAAACTATGCCGACGCTTCATCGTAGAGTAATACACATCCCTGCGCATTACGCCGCGCGCGGTACGCGCCGCGCCGCACGGCTAACCCTGAGCGTTGTAGAAGGAACAGTATCCATGCCCGCGAAGATCGCGCCGCCCCAGTCGAGAGTCTCCGATGTGATTGCCAACGCGGTCCGCTGCGTATCCAACCTGCGCCGCGAGATGCCTAACCAGCCCCTGCCCGACTATGTCCTGCTGGACATCACGGGCGACTTCGTTGAGCGCGAGGAGTTGCAGCCCTGGCCGTTGCGCTTCCTGCCCCAGACGCGCCGCCCCTCCGTCGAGGGCCTGCGCCAGGCAATGGAGCATATTGCCGAGGACCCACAGGTCCAGGGCGTCGTGCTGCGCATCCACGCCATTAGCAGCGCGCTGGCAACCCTTCAGAGCCTCCGCCAGATCATCATCCGCTTCCGCGACAGCGGCAAGCGGGTCGTCGCCTACCTCGAAGACATCGACCTGCGTAGCTACTATCTTGCCACGGCCGCCGACAACATCCTCGCGCCAGAGAGCGCCACCTTCCTCGTCCTCGGTCTGGCCGTGCAGAGCGTGTTTCTCAAGGATGCCCTGGGCCGCATCGGCATCAAGGGCGACTTCCTGGCCGTCTCGCCCTACAAGTCGGCTGCCGACCAGATCACGCGCTCCGACATGTCGCCGGAGGTGCGTGACCAGTTCAACTGGCTGCTGGACTCCAACTGGCAGACCATCCTGAGTGACATTGGCGATAGCCGTGGTCTCACGCCCGACGTGGTGAGCGATTTGCTCGACCGCTCGCCCATGTCGGCATCGAAGGCTGTCGACACCGGCCTCATCGACCACATCCTATACGAGGACGACCTGGGCGACTTTCTGGGCGGTGAGCCGCGCGTCATGCCCTGGTCGGAGGCCGTCAATCATCTGTATCAGCCCTACACCTGGCACGCCGACAAGGCCATCGGCGTCATCAGCGTCGAGGGCGCCATCACGCCCGGCGAGAGCCGCCGCAACCCCTTCCCGCTGCCCATGCCCATCGTCCAGGATGGGCGCGCCGGCGCGGAGACGGTGGTGCGCATCTTCCGCCAGGCCGAAAAGAACGATAGGGTGGCCGCCATCGTGATGCTGGTCAATTCGCCGGGTGGCGACGTCGTGGCCTCCGACCTTATCGCCCGCGAGGTGCAGCGGGTGCGCGCCAAGAAGCCGGTGGTCGTCTACATGGGCGACGTGGCGGCGTCGGGCGGCTACTACGTGTCTACCCACGCCGACCGCATCGTGGCCCAGCCAGCGACGATTACGGGGTCCATCGGTGTCATCATGGGCAAGCTCGTCACCGGCGGCCTGTTCGACCGCCTGCACGCCAACGTCGAGACCGTCAAGCGCGGCGCGACGGCCACCATGCTATCGTCGGACGAGCCGTTCACCGACACCGAGCGCGAGCGGCTGCACGACATCCTGATGGATACCTACGCCCTGTTCAAGCGTCAGGTCGTCGAGGGGCGCGGCCTGTCCCCCGACCGCGTCGAGGAGATGGCGCAGGGCAAGGTGTGGACCGGCCAACAGGCCCAGGAACTGGGGCTGGTCGACGACCTGGGCGACTTCGAGGTGGCCGTCAAGAAGGCGGCGCAACTGGCCGGGCTGCCGGAGGATCGCAAGGTGTCGGTGGTTGCCCTGAGCGCACCGCGCACGCCCATCCTGCCGCCGCGCCTGGCCGACCCCAAGGCATGGCTCCAGGAGGCGCGCGAGAGCCTGGGCCTGTTCTTCAACGGCCGCGTCCTGGCCCTCTTGCCCTACGACATCCAGCTCAAGTAGGCCGCGACGACCGAGAACCACTGTGAGAACACCCTAAGGGTCTCCGAGACCCTTAGGGTGTTCTTTGGCTCACTACTGGGACAATGTCCCCATTCTGGCAGCATGACCGCCGGTGACCTGCTGGCCGCCTGGGTCGCTCACGACGTGC
>JAHCIE010000220.1 GCA_026129385.1 Anaerolineae bacterium | reverse complement strand
GGCGAGTCGCGCGGCGGCGCTAGAGGCGCTGGCGATCAGTTGGGCCGACCAGCACTACCCCTTTACCGTCTTTGCGCTGTACTGCCTCGTTTTCTTGCTGGGTGAAGAAAGTCGCGCCGGTGGTGAGCCAGGCGCGCGGGCGAAGCGGCGGCAGGCGCTGGAACTGGCAGCGCTGGTGACGCAGCACCCGGCGACGTGGCAGGCGATCCGCGACAGGACCGCCCGCCTCGCGCTGATGCTGGAAGCGGAGATGCCTGCCGAGGCGGCGCTGGCCGCCCGGCCACTGGCGACGGTGGTCGCCGAGCTACTGGAGACTGAAGCGCCGCAGACTCAGGCGGACGCGCCGCTGTAGTGGCGGACGCCGAAGCGCCAGAATGCCCGCGAGACGAGCAGGAGGACGGCGGCCAGTCCCGGGGCGAGGGGCTGGGGGTGAGGGCACGTCGGCCCGTTTCGCCGGCTTCGACCGGCGAAACGGGCCAACCAGTACGGGGGTCGAGGCGTTCTGGTGGTCGCAGGTATCTACATGGCTAGGGTTGATACCTCACCCGCACGGCGACCTGGTCGAGCGAGAAATCGCGCGAGGTGTTGCTGGCCACATTGGTCAGCCGCACCCGGAAGTTGGCATCGCCCAGGTCGCCAACGCTCCACGTGCGGCTCCAGGTGTCTGCTGCTCCGCCGACAATGAGGCTCCCCTCACTCGTCGCCAGCGTCCCGGTGGATTTGGCAGCGGTCCACGTTGCGCCACCGTCCCACGACAACTCCACGCACGTCTTAGGCGCGCCGTTCGTGCTGTCCACCTACTGTGCCACGTGGCCGATGGTCGCCACTCTCCAAAGAGCGATGCGAAGGGGCGGCCACAGAGGAGTTGCGGCTTTGGCCCCCCCCCCTTTGCCTACTCACGCTGGGAACGAAACGTCCTGGCGAGGGGCGGCCTACGGCTGCAATCCCGACAGGTAGCTGTCAAAGGTTCGGCGGCATGGGCATCTACATCGCCGCTTCGGCCCCCTCCTCTACGCCATGGTCTAAACGAGACGAGCATCCGTGATACTGATGCCATCCGCCTTCCGCACGGCCCAGAAGACGGTCTGACCCGTAAGTATCTCGACGCGCCCCGGCTTCACCTGATCCCCCTCGATCACCACCGCTGCGCCCTGACTCAAGGCGGCCAGCCACTCCCGGCAGTGGTCGCTGCTCGTTGCCTCTGGGGAACGGACGATGATGATCCCGCCGACGCGACCATGCTGGGCATCGACCCACTTATACTCGCCGGGCAAGCCGAAGGCGTGAGTGTAGACGGCGTCGTTGCTGAGCGCTGAACTATCGAACACCTGCCCCTCGCCTTCGCCACGCACCACGTAGCCTGTCAGGGACGTATCCGAGGCATGCCACATGACCGTGTCGCCCACTTCGATTTCGATGTGGGCCGGCTCGGCCGATAGGCCATTGCCACGTGGCACGACGGCTATGTTGTGCTGGCGGCCTTGCGCCGCCATGCGGCCGTTTCGGGCCTTGACCGAGATACTGAACGCGTTCTCCTTGTCGGGGCCTAGGCACAGGCCGAGGCCGCGACTGATCTGGTAGTAGTATGTCCCCGGCGTCGAGAACTTCTGGGCGTAGCAGTCAACGTAGCGTAGCGAGCGACTATCTAGACTCTCCATGACTTCCTCCTATCAACCCGAGATATCCACCGAGATAACCAGCTCGTCCTCGTCCGTGCTGTCCACCGCGGCAGTGACGGTGTCTAGCGTGATCGTGACAGGCCCATCAGGCCCCGAGGCTGGTAGAACCTCAAAGACCCGAGGCTCGGGGCCGTAGACCGTGAAGGTCAGGCCCGAGATGAACGGCGTCAGGATAGCGCCCAGCAAACCCGTCAGAGCGGCGATGCCAATGGCGGCGGTGATGACAGCCACGGCGCCGGCGAGCAAGAGGCCAATAAACGGAACGGCGAGGAGGGCCAGGGACACTGCCGTGCCGATGGCAGCCAGGATGGCGACCGCGGCTGGGCCTAGTTGGAGGAAGGGCACGCCAACGACGATTACATCCACCAGCCAGTCACTGCCCTTGAGGTGGGGGTTCAGGGCAAAGTCGGCCGTGAAGTTGACCGGCCCCGAGTGGCTCAGCGGAATCGAGATGGTCGGCCAGTCGATGCAGATGCGTGGGGTGCAGACGTCGCCGATGAAGGGGATGGGGATACAGACCTGGGGCAGGCACAATTCAGGCAAGATGGTGTTCAGGTCAAACGAGAGGGTCAGTCCCAGGCTGTAGTTCAGCGTGCTGTTTGCCAGGCGGATGATATTCGGCGCTCGCAGGTCCACCGCACCTACCGCGACGTTGGCCGACGCGCTCCAACTGGCCCCGAAAGGCCCGAGGCTGCCCGACCCAGATTGGGGCGGGATGGGGAAGCTGGCGATAGCCGCCTGAACCAAGTCGTTGGCCGCTGTCTCGTCAGCGGCAACCACGATGTCGTGCATGGGAACCTCCTAGACCTTTCCGTACAGCTTGACTTGATCGTCTTCAACCTCGGGCCCTCGCGTCAGTTCCAACGTGAAGGCGCGTACCGAGAGGGCCTGGAAGGGGAGACGCACATTCGACAGCACCGCCTGGATAATCATCCGGAGGAGGCACTCCATCACTGTTTCCAGCGAGTTCGGGGTGATGTCGACGATCTCGACTTCGTCGATCTGGAATCGCAGTTCGCCCGTTCCCAGCCCGAAGTAGTCAGCCAGCAGCCGTCCCCGCCCCCAAACTTCGAGGCTCGTCGCCAGGGGTACGAGCGCGCCGCGCTGGTGATCATCGTTGGGTCGATCCGAGCGGCGGTCGCAGCCAACCACAAGGGCGACCTTGGTACGCACGCCAACCTGGTGGGCTCCCACTGGCAACGGCGACGCAGGATTGCTGTTGGGGTCAAAGTCGACTACGGGGATCTCAAGGGCCACCGCGTACTGGATTCCGCCGCCGGGCACGCCGGGAAACGCAATAGGGGGCACGGGCGTGTGGGGTGTCGCGGGCGCGAGACCGGGCGTGGCATACACCAGATAACGCGGCCGTGCGGTGAAGAAGGCATGGACCATGTCGTTGATGCCGCCTTCAGAGACACCGGCGAAGAGGAACTCTGCTTGCGTCAGACTCATATGAACCTCCCGCTTGTACTCTGGACATAACCATCTCGAACTACGCGTAGTGTTGAGTAGTATAAGGTCGTCTTCAAGACTTGTCTTGTACATTCGTGCGCTAGATGGGCGGGAGGGGCGGGGTTCTACGGGCTGATTGCGGCGCGACACCAAAGCGGGTCTTGAAGCGGCGCGTCAGGTGGCTGTGGTCGGCGAAGCCGGCGAGCGCGGCGATCTCGCTGATGGTCAGGTCGCTGGTCAGCAGGAGGTGTCTGGCTCGCTGGAGGCGATGCTCGATGATGTATTGGCGCAGCGACTGGCCGGTGGCGACTCTGAAGCGCCGCGCCAGGTGGCTGGCGCTGAGATGCACTTCGCGGGCGATCTGCGGCAAAGTGAGCTTCTCGGTCAGGTTGCTGGCGACGAAATCATGCACGCGCTGTACTTGCGTCGCGGTGAGGGGCCGGATGGCGCGTGGCGGCTTGCCTGGCGAGACGGAGTCGTGTCGAGATGGACGCGAGGCTGTCATGCGTGCCCCCTGTTGGTGTCTACCGCCCTGAAGGTGGCGGCCTGGCGGCGCAGCCTGTGAGTAGCAGTGTACGGCAGCGCGACCCTGGGCAGGGATACTCGGCCGCTACAAAAGCGATACAGAAGCGACACAGGATGCGGTACCCTCATTAAACGGCACGCCGCTGATGAGGGCGAGGCGCTTAGCGGTACAACCAGCGTCACAAGAAGCGATACAGGCAGAAGGCTATGGGGTAGCGTACGCAGAGGAGGGAAGGGGGCGGGACCGTATAATGAGAGAACGGCAGCCTACGTGGAGTAAACTGCCGTTCTCTGGTTGTTGTGAATTTGGGGTGGCGGCGTTACGCTGACGCCCCCGAGTAGTGGCGGACGCCGAAGCGCCAGAATGCCCGCGAGATGAGGAGGAGGACGACGGCGAGGGCGAGGGCGAGGATCAGGGTTTGGGGGGTCATCCGCGCCGTGACGGCCTCGGCGGGGACGGTGACGGCGAAGGCGATGGGCACGAGGGACGTGAGGGCGAATTGCAGCCAGCCGGGGTAGAGGCCAACGGGCCAGCGTCCCGCCTCATACATGCTCTGGAAGATGACGAGCAAATTCTCGACGCGCACGAACCAGAAGGAACAGGTTGTGAGCATCAGCAGGAAGCTGTAGACGATGGCGAGGCCCGCCAGTAGCGCCAGCGCAAAGCCGAGGGCCTCCACGACGCCGATGCTCTCGCGCAGACGGTACAGCGCGACTACGATCAGCCCAAGCCCCACCAGCACGTCCACAACTTTCCAGATCTCGATCTGACGCACGCTGACGAGAAGCTGGGCGTCCTCTGGCTTGGTCAGCACGAAGTCGAGGGTGCCACGGCGCACGTCTTCCAGGACGCGCTGCATGCTCGGCTGGATGATGAGGTTGACCATCCCCAGTACGAGGAAGAAGACGCCCGTCAGCGCCAGCATCTGGTCAGGTCCCCACCCGCCCAGCTCGTCGGTGTGGTAGAAAATGACGCTCAGCCGCCCGACGGCGATGACGAGCGCCAGGAAGGTCTGGAAGAGCTGGACACCGAAGTTGGCGCGGTACTCTAGCTCGGTCAGGATGCCGATGCGCAGGTTGAGCCACAACAGCCGTAGGGGTGTCATGCGCCTACTCCCGAATAGCGGCGGATGCCCGCGCGCCAGACGACCCGCAGCAGCGCCAATCCCACCAGGAACCAGCCAATCTGCGCGCCGAAGCCGATGAGGGCGTCGCGGGGTGACACCTGGCCCAGGATCAACTCGGCCGGGAAGTAAATCATCCAGCGGAAGGGCAGGAAGTAGGCGATGGTCTGGATGGCGGGCGGCATCAGGTCCAGCGGGGCGATGCGGCCGGAGAAGAACAGTAGCGCCGCGAAGTAGACCTGGTTGACAGCCGAGATGCGCGTCGTCCAGAAGGCTGACATGGCAAGCGTCCACTCGAATACCCAGCGGACAGCGAAGGCCAGGACCAGGGCGGGCACGAAGGCGACAACGGCCCACGGGCTGGTGTCCAGCGTTGGGCGAAACAGCACGATGAGCATCAGGGTTACGGGGATGAGGATGACCAGAGTGAGGGTCTTGTAGGCCAGGTTGTCGGCCAGGTCCTTGTGAATGGGGTGGGCGGGGCGCAGTAGTAGGGGCGACAGCAGGCCCTGGCGAATATAGTACTCGTACTCCCACATGATCCAGCTAAAGGTCAGGTGGTTGACGATCATCAGCACGATGAAGTAGGCGGCGAAGCCACTGGCGGTGTAGCCGCCAACCTCGCCGCCGCTGCTCTGGGCCACTGTCGCCCACACCGTCAGGTAGATGACCGGCTCTAGAATCGTGCCCAGCAGCCAGATGGCGAGGGAGGCGCGGTACTGCATCTCGATGGCGAGGCTGGTTTTCAATTGGGCGCGGTAGATGTCCAGTAAGCCCCTCATACCGCCTCCTGCGCGAACACCTGCTCGATGACCTCCTCGATGGGCGGCTCTTCCACCGTCAGGTCCACCACCGGCAGGTCTGCCAGCAACCGCGCCGTGACACCGGCTGTCGCCGCCTTCGGTACGCGCAGGCTGATCCGTGAGCCATCCTGCTCGACCACCTCGCCGTAGGGCGATAGGTCGGCGTCGTCGGTGTCTAGCTCGACGATAATGGTCTTGTGGGGCGAGAAGCGTTGCACGA
>JAHCIE010000022.1 GCA_026129385.1 Anaerolineae bacterium | reverse complement strand
GCCATCCAGTTGGTTTTCTTCTAGCCCAGCCAGGACCGCCTCATGCGCCACGTACCCTTTCAGCCGACGGCGAAGTCAGGCGGCCGGACGAGACAGCGGCATGGACAACTCTCCACCCGACAGTATCGGCGAGACAGCGCCACCTAACAGCCTGAACGCGGCAGTTCAGGATGCGCAGGCCCAATGGAAGCATGTGGGCTTGCGGATGCGAAGCATCACCCCAGGTGGGCTGGCGCGCGGCCTGCTCATCGCGACGGTCCTCGGCCTTATCGGCTGGCTACTGTGGAACGCGCGGGAGGCCCTGCTACCCTTCACCCTTGGCGCCTTCCTTGCCTATGCCCTGTTGCCCGTGGTCAACTGGATGGATCGCTTCTTGCCGCGCCCCCTGGCCTCGGTTCTGGTCGTCCTCGCCACCCTCGCCATTGCCGCCCTGTTGCTCGTGCGGGCCGTTCCTGTCGTTGCCACACAGATGGGCCAGTTATCGCTGACGCTGCCTACGGGCGAGCGCGCACAGGCGCGCATTGCCGATCTGCTCGCCTACGTGAGTACGCTGCCGGCGCCGGTGCAGAGCGTTATTCGCACGGCATTGGATCAGCAACTCGCCCAGTTCCAGACTAACCTGTCGTTGTACGTAGAGAGCCTCGTCGGCACAGCTATGGCGTGGCTGGCGCAGGTATTCAATCTCATTGCCCTGGGCCTCGCCGTGCTCGTCAGCTTTCCATGGGTAATGTCCGTCATCAATGACGAGCCGAAGGGCGTCCGGCTTGCGCGCCGGATGGTTCCAGACCCTATCCGTACCGATGTATGGGCGATCGTTCGCATCGTCGACCGCGCCTTGCGCACCTTCATTAGCGGTCAGGTGGTCCTCGGCATCGCGACCGGAGTCGTCATGTTCGCCGGTGTGTGGACAGCGACGAAGCTGGGCTGGATCAGCGATTATTACCCTGGGCTGATCGCCTCCCTGGCCGGCCTGGCGCAACTCATTCCGGCCTTTGGGCCGTATCTGGGAGCCGTCGGCATCTTCTTCCTGGGCGCGCTGATCTCATGGGATAGAGCCTTTATCATGCTCGGCCTGTATCTGCTCAGCCTGTTCCTGGTGAATCTGCTCCTCGGCGACCGTATCTCCCGCCGGGTTCTCTCCGCCCATCCCGTGCTGGTGGCCGTCTTCGTGGTAGCCATCAGCCAGTTGGGGCTGGTATGGGTGCTGTTCGCCGCGCCCATTATCGCCATCCTGCGGGACACGACGCTCTATGTCTACGGCCGCCTGAGTCAGCCGCCGCGACCCGCGGGGCGGCTGCCCAGCGAGCCATTGTCGGCCGGAGCCATCCCCGGCCAGCTAGCGCCGCGACCGGTCGCGCAGTCCCCACGGCGGGTTGTAGCAAGTGGGGTACGCTACCCGCCCCGTCCTATCCCCCCACCGACTGAAGCGGATCGCGCAAGGTAGGTTCGCGCACCGATCCCCTTCTGGAGACATTGTGCTATGGACGGCCAACCTGGCTTCGACGCCACCACTGCCACGCAACTGACACAGGTGCGCATTCCCCTTGACGATGCGGGCATCGCCTTCAGCATGCGCGATGCTACGGGGCGCATCCCCATTGTCGTCGTTCCCGAACGCCTGGGCCGCATCAACTTTGGCCTGGTGGTGACGGGCGCTCTGGTGATAGCGGCCGGGCTGCTCGCCGTGGTCTTCCTCGAAGGACCTGTCGCCAATAGCCTGTGGTTTCTACCCACCCTCACGCTGCTTGGCCTGGCCTGCATCGCCATCGGCCTGTACCAGTCGTTCATCGTGCGCGTGCCTGAGGGAGTGAACGCGCTGCTGGCGCGCGCGGGGCGATACACCAAGACCATCGATGCCGGAACTCACTTTGTGCTGCCCTGGATTCGCGTGACGCACCTGGTGACGCGGCGCGAGATCCCCTTCGATGTGCCGGTGGTCGAGGGCTTGACGGCGGATAATGTGCGGGTGAACGTGGATAGCCTCGTGACCTTCGCGATCACCGATCCTTATCGCTTTGTGTACAGCATTTCGGCCGACGACTTCGACCACGTCTTCCAGGCGATGTGCCAGGAGGAGATGCGGGCCTTGCTGCGGTCGACGACGGTCGATCACATCCTTGACCTGGCGCAGCGCGACATGACAGCGGCGCAGCAGGACTTGAGCGCCAGGATCAAGCACTATGGCGTCGAGATCGCGCAACTGGCCATCACCAGCGCGCTGCCCCCGCTGGACTTCATCCGCACCGAGGAAGCGCGACAATTGGCGATCGTACAGCGGGAGGAGATGAACGAGCAGCAGGCGCTGGTACGGCAGAAGCAGGCGAGCGAGGAAGCCCTCGCGCAGCAGATGATTCAGGCGCGGGGCGCGCGCGAGGCAGAAACGCTGCGCTTGCAGGCCCAACAGGCCGTGTTGCGCAAAGAGGTGGTCGAGATGGAGGCGCAGGCCGAGGCCTTGCGGCTCGCCCGGCTGGAGGAACGCCTCAAGCAGCATCCCCTGGCCGCCAAGTGGGAGTGGGAAAGTCAGCAGCTGGAGGTGGCGCGCGCCCTGGCGGGCAATGCGCGGGCGATGCTCCAGGTCGGCGATGTCAGCGACGTTGTCGGTGCGCTCATGCTGCGCGACACTCTCAGCGTTCCCGAAGCAGAGGCGCCGCCGTCCACCAATTCTGGTTGAGCCTGCCACGACCGCTGACGGTCGTGGCGCAATACTCCTTGAACACGATTCTTGCCTATACTTTAGGTAAGCCGCCTCACAATCACTCCCCAGTCGGATGAGGCTGACCCCCACCTACCCATGCCAAAGGAGTATCTTCATGCCTACCCTGCTCGACTCGGTTATTGACTCGCTGACGCCAGATGCAGCGAATGTCATCGGTCGTACTTGCCTGGCGCCAGCCCAGAGCTAACGACAGGGCCTTCAGATTGTCACACCGTTGTTGGAGAGCGGTCTTGCCCGGTCTACTGCCACGCCGCCCGGGCCAGGAGGCATGATGCCTTCTACCCGGCGACGGCCAACGACGATACCGTGGCGCTCCTGAAAGATACCATCAATTCCCCCCAATCCAGCCAGCTTCTGAATCACTTTGCCGATCTGGCATTGGGCAGCAACCAGGGTACCATCCTCAAGACGATTGGCAACGCCATTGGCATCAACCCGGGGCTGCTGATTGGCGCGGCCATGCCGCTGCTGCTCAATCAGCTCAAGAAGGTGTCGACAGACGGGAACCTGGACGGGGCGGGCGTGGCGAACTTGCTGCAAACCAGGTCTCAGGCGTTCATGACCCAGGGCGGGCCAACCGTGGACCTGATTCAGGATGCCTGGAAGAAGTCCGACCTGGTCGATTCCATCCGCGGCCGCTTCTCGGAGGGGGAGCTAGCAGCGGTGAGCGGCGCGCCGCTGGCCGTCATTGGCCTGGTGATGAGCGCCTCGCCGTCGGGCTATAGTGGCAGCATGCAGGAACTGGGGGCGACAACGAGGTGATCAACGACGCCGAGACAGCCGCTTGGGGACATTTCCTTTGTGGATCTGCTGCCAAAGTGGGACGACAGCCAGGTACAGGCCGCGGTGCAGGATGGTGACAGCGAGCAGGCCATCGCGACTATCAAGGCCGGCGTGGCGGCCGTCGCCGCCAAGACGCGAAACGAAGCGGCCGGCTACCGCACGTTCCTGGTCACATTGGGCACGAAGGTCGCGGAGGCAGCTAAGGAAGGCGGATTCCTGGGCTTCGGCGGGAAGCTGGTCAGCGAGCAGGAAGCGGCCGCACTGGCCGCCATCCAGGAGGCCGTTGGCGCGTAGGCGGAGCTGACCACGGGCCACGGGGGCGACCACCGACGACTGACCATCGACCACCGACGACTGACCACCGACCACCGACCACCGACCACCGACGACTGACCATCGACCACCGACCACCGACGACTGACCATCGACGACTGGCCACGGCCACCGACGACTGACCATCGACCACCGACCACCGACGACTGACCATCGGCCACCGACCACCGACCACCGTCGGAGCGACAGCCGGGCGCATATCCCGTCCGTGGTCGGTGGTGTGGTCGTCAGTCGTCAGTCGTCGCCCCCTAGAAAGTTGAGCCAGGCGAGCAGGGGCGTGCCCTGCCAGACGCCAACCTGCACTAAGCGCCTGGGCGGTGATACCGAGGCCGACCAGGGTCACGACAGCCGCGCTCATGGCGGGCAGCAGGCGCAGGACAGGTCCGCCAACGCGCCGCCGCGCCACGAGACGCCCGGCGTAGACGAGGGCGAGGCCGATGGCGACCAGGACGCCTGTCAGGCCGAGGCTGAAGGCGACGATGAGCAGCAAGCCGAAGCCAACGCGGTGCAGGGAGATGGCGCTCAGCAGGACGACCAGAGCCGAGGGGCACGGCAACAGGCCGCCGGAGATGCCCAGGACCAACAGGCCGCGCCAGGTGATACGCTCCGGCGGCAGATGCGTGTGGCCGTCGGGGCCGTGATGGTGGCCGTGGTGGTGATGCGCGTGGTCGTGGTCATGGTCGTGGTCGTGGTCGTGGTCATGATCGTGTGGATGGTCGTGGTCGTGGTCGGTCGTCGGCCGTCGGTCGTCGGTCGTCGGTCGTAGCGCAGCACGCAGGCGGGTAGCGACCAGGCTCACGCCGATGCCGACAACCAGCAGGCCAGAGATGAGGCTGAGCCACGGATAGAGCTGCTCGGGCAGAATGTAGCGCTGGGCGTAGAGAGTGATGAGGCCCAGCGCGAACACGCCCGACGTGTGGGTCAGGGTCACAGTCGCGCCCAGGAAGATGGCGTGTCGCCACGTCCCGCGAGATCCGACCAGATAGGCGGCAACCATCGTCTTCCCGTGGCCCGGCGATAGGGCGTGGATCGCGCCGAGCATGAGGGCAACGGCCAGGGATAGCAGAATAACGGGCGCGCTCAATTCGCGGCGGCCGACCAGCTCGGCCAGAGCATCTTGGGGCTTGGGGACGGGGACAGCGCGGGGGACGCCGGCCGTCCCCGCCTTACCCGCGCCGAGGGCAAAGGTCAGCCGCGCCTCGCGCACATCGAGAGGGCTAGTCAGCATGTCGTCGGGGTAGCTCTGCAACTCGTGGCTCACATCCTGGACTGGGACGCTCGCCGACTGAAGCTCGGCGCCGGTGGCGGCCTGGGCCACGATCTCCTTCCAGCCCATACGATCGGGGTAGTTGTCGTCGCGATAGACGAGAGCGCCATCACTGATGAGGGGCGCGCTATAGGTGACGGTCAGGCGCAGCGTCTTGAGGCCGCCCTGGCCATCCAGGAAGGCCAGCCGCGTGTCCTGCGTGGCCAGGGCGACCGGCGCCCCATTGACGGTCAGGCGCAGGTTGCCGCGTAAGTCGTCGGCCTTGCGGCAGCGTAGGCGCTGGCACTCGGCTTCTGGCCTGTCCGTCGCGGTCGGTATCGATGACGGCCTGAATCTCCTGGAAGGTAGGGATCTCGGCCAGGTCGAGGATATAGTGGACGCGCAGACCGTCGGGCCCTACCTCAAGGCGGCTGTAGCGATTGGTAGAGAAGTTGCCCAGCGGGTGAGCTGAGGCAACGACGGGCAGGCCGAGGAGCAGGAACAGCGCGCCCAGAGCGGCCAGCCAGCGCGGGACGCGGCGCGGTTGGCGATATGTCATGACCCACTCTCCTGGGCGACACGCTCGGCCGCCCCCAGCTGGTCCAGGGCCGCCCGCGCCTCAGTGGCGTGGGGCAGCGAGAAATACGGGTTGATGCTCAAGGCGGTATCGAGGCTCTGGCGGGCGGTGGCGCGGTCACCGGCGGCCAGGGCGATCATGCCCGCGTGATAGTGGAGCAGGGCATCGCGGGTTCCCAAGCGGAGCGCCTCCTGGCTGTAGAAGCGGGCCTCGTCCATCAGGCCCGCGCGGTACAAGGCCCAGGCCAGGGTGTCGGCGCCGTGGATGCTGGGGCGGTCGCGGTAGGCCTGACGGGCCTGGGCGACAGTGGTCGCCGGGTCACCGCCGTGGTCGGCCTCGAACAAGGCCATCTCCATATCGACGGCCATGCCGCCTGCTCGCTGCAACTGGGCTGTGGCACGCACCAGGGCATCCTGGGCGGCGGCCTCTTCGGGGCGGCCCGCCGCGCGGTAGACGTCGCCGAGCAGGGTGGCGTACTCAGGCAAGGGCGTTACGTCGACGGCGTGGCGCAAGAGTTGCAGCGCCGGCTCCCACTCACTACGAGCGGCGTGGACGCGGGCCAGGGCCACCTGGCCCGGGATGTAGTCGCCGTGGAGGGCCAGCGTCGCGCGGGCTTCGGCCTCGGCGCTGACGAGATCGCCCTGACCGAAGTAGAGTAGCGCCAGTTGCGTCTGGGTCCAGGCGGCGTTCTCGGCGGCCGGGCCGCCCGCGCGAACGGCGCGCTGCATGGCGTCGATCGCGCCGGGGAGGTCACCGTGCAGTTCGCGCAGATAGGAGACGCGAGCGTAGGAACTCAGGTTGGGACGTAGGTCGACCATACGCTGGACAGTCGTAACGGCCTGTGGGTACTCGCCCAGTTCGACCAGGGCATCGCCGATGACCCCGTAGATCAGGGCGCGATCGGGGTTGAGGACGCGCGCCTGCTCGGCCAGGTCACGCGCCTCGCGGAACTGGTGTCGCGCCAGGGCGAGGACACCCAATTGGGTCAAGGCATCCACGTTGTCGGGTTGACGCTCGGCGGCGCGGCGCAGGGCCTGCTCGGCGCGGGCGTAGTAGGAGGCGTCGCCGGTGTCGCGGGCGCGTTGGAGGTATGCCCCCCCCAGCGCGGTCAGCAAGCGCGGGTCGTCGGGCGACTGGCGCAGCCGGTCCTGGAGGGCAGTCACCTGGCGCACGGTATCGCTGGGGCGCAGGGCAGCAGTGACCGCCAGGCCATCCGTGCCCTGGCCCTGCCAGCGGGTGCGCGCCTGGGCCAGCAGGCCGCGACCATCCAGGGCAGTCGCCACCAGGACGACGACCAGGGCCAGGCCGAGCATGAGAAAACGGGTACGGGCGGGCATGACATCCCCCTGTGAGCCAGACGAAAGACCAGGAACCGAGGACCGGGGACGACCAAGGACGAAGGACCGAGGACCAATGGGACCTTCTGGATTGGTCCTTCGCCCTTCGTCCTTGGTCGTCTTTAATCCTTGATCGGCCTACGGGTTGCCCGACCAGGGCGAGGCCAGGTAGGGGAAGGTGGTGCGGAAGGGCTTGTCATTGGCATTGACGCCGTCGCCGAGGCCGGCGCTGTTGGGGTTACCGAGCAGGGCGCCGCCAACGACTTGTAGAGCAATATCCACCACGTCGTCGCTAAGGCGGCGGCCGTTGGGGAAACCACCCGTGTCGCCACCGAGCACGCCCAGGCGACTGCCGCCGCCAATGGCCGTGACAGGGGTCTCGACATTGAGGCGCAGCATCTCGGCTGGCCTGACGTTGGTGGGCTGGTTGAGGCCTGGCACACCAGTCAGGAACACCGTGACCAGGTCCTGGCGGTTGGTGGTCGGCGCGCCGACGTTGTAGAGGAGGTTGAGCAGCTCAGCCAGGTGCGAGTTAGTGACCCAACTGAGAAACTGGCCGTCGTTGTTGGGTTGCGAGGCGTTGAAGCGGTCCTTGTCGCGCAGGCCGATAACCGCCTCGTTGACCAGGGGCATGCCGAGGCGCGAGACCTGACGGTAGGCAGAGCGTAGGCCCTTGCCGTCGATCTTGTCGGCGGCCGCCATGTCGGCGTCGCCCTGGCCCAGGCCGTAGTCGTCGAAGATGCTCATCGTCTGGCGGCTGGACGAGGCCCATACGCCGATGACCTTGTCGCCGGTGCGGATGGAGGCGATGGGCACTTGCAGGGCAATGGTCAGGATGTTGGACTCTTCCAGGGCATCCTTGCCGGGATTCTGGACCTGGAGAAGGTCGAACACCGCGCCGAGGTCGACGAAGAAGGGGTCGTCGCGCTGCCCGGCGAAGACCTTGCCACCGCCGGGCACGCCATAGATAGCCTGGTCGGCTACGGCATCATAGTTGGGCAGGGAGTTCTTGCCAACATTGACGGGCGGCAGCTTGAGGTCGCGGGCCAGGAGGGTGGGCGTGGCGTAGCGGCGGTTGCCCACCATGTTCCAGACCAGCCGGTTGACGGTCATGGTCTGGGGAACGTTGAAGTCAGTGTCGTTCAAACTGGTGATGGGGCCGGTGTTGTAGAGGAAGGTGCGGTTGCCAAAGGGGTTGCCGGGCGCGCCGAACTGGGTGCGGAAGGTGAACTGGTAGGTGAAGTCGTCCAGGGTGTCGCCGTCACTGTCGATGTGAATTTCGTACAGAACGTCGTCGGCGAAGCGGTAGAAGTTGGGGCCGCTGTAGCCTGTCTGCCCTGGGTACCAGTTGGTAATGATAGAGACAGTGTCGGGGGCGTCGGGGCTGCGGAAGAAGTAGACGTCGGTGGTATCGGCAGCGGGGTCCTGGGAAATGGCGGGGGCCTCGCGGTGGCTGGAGGCCAGGCTGCCCTGGGGGCCAAGCATGACGGACAGGGCCAGGGCCGTGGCGATCAGGCCCAGCAGAAGAGCAAGCTTCTTCATCGTGACTATCCCTCCTTCGGTTCAGGTAAAGCCAAGGATCGGTGACAGGTTACGCGGGCTGACATCTGCGACAGCTTCCCGATGGCACAAACGATGGTTGAGGCGGACGGTAGTAGATGGCGGCTCCTTTCTCTATCGCCTGGGGGTAGCGAAGCGGTCATCTGCCGAGAATGACGCGCCGCGCAGGCCAATGGATGTACCATCGGGTTGACCATGGACCACGGGGCGAGGAAGGAGCGGGGCACACACGCCGCATCACCCGCCGGCGTGTGTTGGGGGCGGGCCGTACGCCCCATTCTCTTAGCTCGCTCTTAACCACTGGCCGCGCTACGACCCGTCTTATCCCCTATAATGGTCAGACACGAGATTGCCCTTGTGGTGCCATGTCCGCTGAGGAATCGCCCTGTGCCGTCGTTGCCTCGCCTGCTCGCCGTGGCCGCCCTCATCGCCACCTTCACCTGCCTTCTCCTCGCCCCGGTGGCCCCGGCCCAAGCTGATCCCCTACCCAACCCGCGCCACGCGCTACGCCTGCGCGATGCCCCGCTGGCCACCTTGTCGCCGGCGGCGGCCGACTACCTCGCCACCCGGGCAGGGCTGATAGGCGTCGGCGTGGCCGTGCCCGATCGCGCCGTCATCTTCACAACGGCGGGCAACACGTCTTTCTATCTAGCAAGCGTGGCCAAGACGCCGATCATGTTGACCCTACTGCGGCAAGTCGCCGACGAGGGCCGCGCGCTGAGCGATGCTGAGGCTGAAGACCTGTGGGCCATGATCTCCCTCAGCGACAACGACGCCGCCGACCGACTGTGGAACTCCACTGGCGGGGCCGACGGCATAAGCGCGTATCTGCGCTCGGTGGGCGTGACCGGCATCGAGCCGGACGCTGAGGGTTACTGGGGCGCTTCGACGGCCACCCCACGCGCGCTGGCGTTGCTATTGGCGAAGCTGATCGAGGGCGACGCCCTCAGCATCAACGGCCAGATAGCGGCGCTGACACTGATGGGCAATATCGAGGCCCTCGATCAACGCTGGGGCGTGACTGCGGGCCTGCCTCACGAGTTACCCGACGGCGCACGCATTGGGCTAAAGGACGGCTGGTACTGGGCTGACGAGGGCTGGTGGGTCAACAGCGTAGGCTACATCGCGCCCCCCGACGCTGCGCCCTACACCCTCGTCATTCTGACCAATGACCAGCCAAGTTTCGAGTATGGCGTGGAGACGGTGGAGACGGTCGCTCGCCTGATCAACCTCGAGCTGAGCGGCCTGCCAATAGACCCATGACGCTAGAAGGATAGACGAATGTCCCGAACACGTGGCCTGGCCTGGCTATTGACTATAGCAACCGCGCTGCTACTTCTGGCAGGCGCGTCGCCCGCGTGGGCAAGCCCCGCCTACGATCAGCGCGCCGATGAGTCCGGGGTCATACCCCGCGCGGCCCCCGCCCGCTACTTCATCGGCCAGCTCAAGCATAGCGTCCAGACTCTCAACAACTGCGGACCGGCCTCGGTCGTATCGGTGCTGAGCTACTACGGCATCGACGTCTCACAAGAGGCGGCGCGCCAGGTGCTACGCCCCTACGCCGAGAGTCGCGGCATGGGCTGGCAGGTCATCGCCCCCTACGTGGCTACCTTCGGCTTGGAGACGAAGCCGCGCGTCAACGGCAACGACGACATCATCAAGGCCCTCGTCGCCAACGACATCCCGGTGATCGTTCTTCAGATCGTTAGCGAGTCGTACCGGGTCGGCCACTTCCGGGTGGTGCAGGGTTACGACGACAAGGCTGGCGTCTTCTATGCCAACGACTCGCTGCTCGGCCCGAACATCGCCATCCCCTACGCCAGTTTCGACGCGCGCTGGGAGCAACTCGGCTACAGCTGGAACCGCTACATTCCCATCTATCGCCCCGAGCAAGCGCCCCTGGTGGCCGCCATCCTGGGCACGGACTGGAGCGATGTCGGCATGTACACCCGCGCTCTGCCCGACGTGCGCGCCGCCGCCGCCGACAACCCCGATGACCGCCAGGCCTGGAGCCGCCTCGTCGAGGCTCTGACCGGCGCTGAACGCTACCAGGAAGCCCTGACTACCCTCGACCGCTCCCCCAATGGGCGTAGCGGGCCTGGCGTCGGCGGCCCCGGCGGCGCAGCCAACACCAGCACAACCCGCATCAAGCTCCTCAACAAGGTAGGCCGCTACCAGGAGGCGCTGGACGCCGCCGAGACCGCCATCGCTCGCGGCGGCAGCGTCGGCGGACGCGACAATGGATTCGGCGGCGGGGCGAACGGCGCCTTGTGGTTGCAGCAGGCCGAGGCCTTGCGCGGCCTGGGCCGCCTGGGCGAGGCCCGTGCCGCCTACCAGCGCGCCATCGACGCCGACCCCCAGGGAACCGAGGCCGCCGACCGCCTCGCAACCTTGCCGGGGCGCTAACACAGGCCAAAGACGACCCAGGCCGAAGGACCGAGGACCAGGGACCAATGGGACCTTCTGGATTGGTCCTTGGTCCTTCGTCTTTGGTCCTCTTAGTCTCCTCTAAGCCCGCTCTCAGCGACATCTCAGCTACAGCGTGTATCATCCCCTCTGCGCCGCCTCACCGACTGCCCCTCACGGCAGCGTTCCTCTAGCCCTAGACGGGCGCAGGAGACTGACTTATGCCTGAACCAACGCGCCGAGCGCGCCGCCCCAAGAACAAGAACACCCTCCTGGTCGCCAAGACCTCCCTCATCGCCCTGTCCATGGGCCTGACCGTCGGCGCCTTCGGCATTCTGGCGGGTAGCGACGCCCAGGCATCCGCGCAGGCGGACACCCTTGCCGTGCCAGACGTCCCGCTCAGCCCCATCGCGACGCCAACGGTCGCCCCCACACAGCCCCCAGTGCGCCAGGAGCGCCGCCAGATTCAGCCAACGACGCCCCAGCAGCCCGCTGCGACGCCTGCGCCGCGCCTTACCACACCACCCACCCAGGCGCAACCGCCACAGGTTCAGCCCCAGCAGCGGCAGGTCCAGCCCCAGCAGCCACAGGTCCAGCCCCAACAACCACAGGTTCAACCCCAGCAGCCGGGGGCGCGGCCCCAGGCCCGAACACGCTCCTCGCGCTAATTCCGCCGCTTCTGTCGTAAGGTAACATGGACGACTCAAAAACTCTGCCCGTAGTGCTGTCTGTCAACATCATCCTGCTAACCCTGCTGGGTATCCTGGCCGCCGCATTCGCCATCGCCGTCATCGCCCCAGCCTGGGTCGATGGCTGGCTCGCCGCCATAAGCGGCTCTACCCCTAAAGCGTATTGGTACATGTCGCGGGCGGCCGGCCTCGTCAGCTACGGCCTGGTATGGCTGTCCGTCGTTCTGGGCCTGAGCATCACCAACCGTCTGGCGCGGGCCTGGCCGGGCGGGCCGACCGCCCTCGACCTCCACCAGTTCACGGGCTTGCTGGCCCTCACCTTCATCGGCGGCCACATCCTGGTCCTGCTCGGCGACCGCTACATCGGCTACACCATCGGCCAGTTGCTCGTGCCCTTCGCCAGTTCCGAGTACCGCCCCTTATGGGTCGGCTTGGGCCAGCTGGCCCTGTACATCACCCTACCCGTCACGCTCACCTACTATGTGCGGCGCTTCATCGGCCACCGCGCCTGGCGCAGCCTCCACTACGGAACTTTCCTCGTCTTCGTCCTCGTCACCCTTCACGGTCTACTGGCGGGCACGGACAATGGCAACCCCCTCATCCTGGGCATGTACGGCCTCGCCGCCGTCAGCGTCAGCCTGCTGACCCTGTACCGCATCCTCCACCGCCACCGCGCCGTGCCCCGCCCCGCGCGGGCGTGAGGAGTTGCGCCAATCCCAGCGGCTGTCTACACTATAGTCAGGCCTTCGCCCGATGCCGCCTCCGACTCGAAGTCGCGGGCCAGGATGCGAATCCTGCCGAGGTAGGCCCACCGCCGAGAGCCGTCCGCCTCGTGTTGGCTGCGCCCACACCAGCCCGCTTTCAGTGGGCTTCCCACCCTTGCCACCGACTTCGAGTGGATCGCCCAAGGAGTACGTCTATGCGGCCTGGCACGCGACTGCGCTACCTGATTTTTCTGCTCGCCCTGCCCGCGCTGCTGGCAGCCTGCACCACGGCCCCGGCGTCGCTCCCGGCCGCGCCCGTGGTCCAGGCGCAGGTCACCCCCAGCCCCGCTGCGCCTATCCAGCCAACCGCCGCGCCCGCGCGGCCAACAACCGTACCCACCGCGCCGGCCGTCCCCACGAGCGCGCCCACCGCCGCCCCCACCGCACGGCCCACGAGCGCGCCCCACCACCGCGCCCACCGCCCCGGCCCCCGCCGGTCCAGCCGACCGCCGCGCAGGCCGCCGCTCCCCGCGTGCGCCGTCCGCCGTGACGCCCGCCCAGACCGAAGGACCTTACTACAAAGCCAACCCGCCCCAGGCAGCCGACCTGCTGCAGCCCGGTATGGGCGGCACAAAGCTCATCCTGAGCGGCTACGTCTTCAACGCCGATTGCAAGCCCGTCGCCAACGCCCGCGTCGACTTCTGGCAGGCCGACGCCAACGGGCAATACGACAACACGGGCTACACGATGCGCGGCTACCAGGTCACGGACGCCAACGGCCGCTACGAGCTGGAGACGGTCATTCCCGGCCTGTACCCCGGTCGCACCCGCCACATCCACGTCAAGGTCAGCGCGCCCAACGGCCCCGTTCTGACCACGCAGGTCTACTTCCCCGGCGAGGCAGCCAACGCCCGTGATAGCATCTACAACGCCAGGCTGCTCGCCGACGTGCAGCCTGCCGCCGATGGCGAGGTGGGCACATTCAACTTCGTCTTGCCGGGACGCTGAAGCCGGAGGAGGACCGGGGAGGACCGAGGACCAAAGGATCCTTCTGGATTGGTCCTTCATCTTCGGTCCTCGGTCGTCGGTCCTCTTCGGTCCTTCGCCCCTCAGTAGCGAAGCCTTCCTCTGTCGGTGCGGCCCCTCCACCGTTACCCATTGCATCCACGCGGCATTAGCGTATCATAGGGAAAACCGCCATCCCCCCAATTTGGGACGGCTCGACCCTGGAGGCGCGCATGCCCGGCAAGACAATTCCCCTTAGCCCGGTCGACAGCGTATGGTACCGCATGGATCGACCAGCCAACCACGTCATGGTGACCAGCCTGATCGTGCTGGAAACGCCCGTCGACTTTCAGCGCGTGAAGGACGTCTTTGCCGAGCGGCTGTTGCCCTTCTCACGCTTCCGCTCCCGCGTCGTGGAACGCATGCTGCCCACGCCAACGCTCTACTGGGAGCCAGACCCCCTCTTCGACATCGACAATCACATGCACCACGTCGCCCTACCGGCGCCGGGGACGAAGGACGACCTGCTCGCCCTCATTGAGGACCTGGCGAGCGTCAGCATCGACTACGAACGTCCCCTGTGGCAGGTTCACGTCGTCGATAACGTGGGCAATGGCAGCGCCGTCGTCACCCGCTTCCACCACTGCATTGCCGACGGCACGGCCATGATGGCCGTCAGCAGCCGCCTGCTGGACGAGACGCCCAATGTGCGCCTCGCCCCGCTGCCCGTCAAGGCCAGGCGGAAGCGCGGCGGTATGCTCGATACCCTGTTCCACCCCACGCGCCTCGTCACCGGCCCGGCAAAGGCCGTCGGCGGGCTGGTGCAGGATAGCCTCGATCTGGTCACGCACCCGACAGACACCCTCCACAAGGCGCAACTGGCCGCCGAGGGTGTCAGCATCGCCGCCCTGACCGCCGTCAAGATGCCCGACAGCGCCGCGCCCCTCCACGGCCAGCTGACCGGCCAGCAGCGCGTGGCCTACTCCGACCCCGTGTCCCTGGAAGATGTCAAGGCCATCGGCCGCGCCCTCAACGCCACGGTCAACGATGTGCTGGTGGCGGGCATGGCCGGCGCGCTTCGCCACTACCTGACCCTGCGCGGCGCGGACCTGGGGCAGACCACCCTGCGCGCCGTGGTCCCCGTCGATCTGCGGCGACCGGAGAAAGCCTTCGACCTGGGCAACGAGTTCGGCCTGGTGTTCCTGCCGCTGCCAGTGGGCGAGGCCCAGCCCCTCAACCGCCTGCGCGCCACCAAACGGGCCATGGACCGCATCAAGCGCTCACCGGAGGCGGCGGTGCTGCTGGCGATCATGGCCGTCATGGGCCGCACGCCCAAGACCGCCGAAGACCTGGTATCAAGCATATTCTCCAGCAAAGCCGGGCTGGTGTTCACCAACGTGGCCGGACCGCGCCAGCGGCTCTATCTGGCGGGCAGCCCCATCGAGCACATGCTGTTCTGGGTTCCCCACGCCATCGACATGAGCGTCGGCATCAGCATCTTCAGCTACAACGGCGAGGTCACGCTGGGCGTCATCAGCGACGCCGGCATCGTGCCCGACCCGCAGGCCATCACCGACCGCTTCGGCATCGAGTTCGAGGAGCGCCTGGGCGAGAACAACCCGCGCGCCGCAGCAGCGGGCGACGACAACGCGCGCCACGACGACGCTATGCGCCGCCACCACCAAGAGCGGCACGCCCTGCCGCAACCATCCGCTGCCCGGCTCTACCTACTGCCGCGTGCACCAGCCGAAGGGCTAGCAACGGCGTTACTCGGTGAAGATGTTGTTGCGAATGCCGAAGATATTGTCGGGGTCGTCGGCCTGCTTGACGGCCTTGAGCAACTCAACAGTCGTGGGCGACACCGTGTCGCCCATGAAGTCCTTGCGAATCTTGCCCACGCCATGGTGGTGAGAAATAGAGCCGCCATGGGCGATGATCGTCTCGCGCAGGCTGTGCTCGATCGCGCTGAAGACGCGATCGGGATCGGCGACGCCCTTCGCGCTGAAGCCGTGGGTAAAGTAGATGCACACCCCCGTATGGTACAGTTGCGTGATGCGCGGCGAGACATAGGGGCGACCCGGTAGGCCATAGGCCGTGTGCTTCTCTTCGGCCATGCGCGTCACGGCATCGATGACGTCGTTAATCTTGTCCCATGGAACGGTCGTCTCGTAGGTCTCGCCGAGAATCTGGTAGTCGATGAAGAAGTCGCGGATGTAGGCGATGGCGTAGGTGAGCATATAGCCGCGCCGCCCATTGGCCGCGCCGCCTGCCACGCCGCCATACTGGGCCGCCAGCCGGTTGACAGTCTTCTCCTGGTAGGCCACCTCGTCGGCCGAACCCTCCATGACGATGGTCGCCGCGCACAGCTTGTGAGGGTCGAAGCCTTTCACCCGCAGCAGATACGCTTTCTGGGCCTTGCCGATCAGGGCTTGCTGCTGCGTGGGGCGCGGCTTGAGAGCCTGGCCGAAGCGAAACTGAATATTATCCACCAGGCGGATACTGGCTGGCAGAACTCCGGCGCGGGTCAGCGCATATAAGAAGGCGACGCCGGTCTCGAAGTCGGGGAACACCAGCGAGCCATACTTCTTGACCTCTGGCAGCTTGTACAGGCGAATGACGGCCCGTGTGATCAGGCCCAGGTTGCCTTCGCTGCCGAAGAGCAGATGCTGGAACTGCATACCCATCGCGATGCGAGGCATGGCCACCACCTGCTCCACCACCCCACGCGGCGTGACCATCGTGATATTCTCGACGATGTCCTCGATGTTGCCGTAGCGATTCTTCTTCATGCCACTGGCGTTGGTGGCAATCCAGCCGCCCAGGGTTGATAGCTCCATGCTGTCTGGCTCGTGGCCGCTGGTGAAACCCTCGGCGGCCAGAGCCTCCTCCAACTGTCGGCCCGTGATGCCGGCCTGGACACTGGCCCGGTAGTTCTCGCGGTCGATCCACTCGATGCTGTTCATACGGCGCATGTCAACCACAACGATCATGCGGTCCTCGTCGGCGGGGAGCTTGAGGGCCGCGCTGACACTCGTGCCACCCCCATAGGGCACGAGTACCACATTGTGGGTCTGTGCCAGGAGGACGATGCGCTCGGCATCGGCCTCCGACTCCGGATAGAAGACCAGGTCGGCCACCCGTTCCAGCGCGCCGTACAGAACCTTGTACACCTCGTCGGCGGTGGTCTGACCATGACTGTGCAGGAGACGTTCATCGTCGTCCTGGCTGACCTGCGTGGCGGGGAACGCCTCGGCCAGGGCGCGGGCAAAGGCGGGGTTCACGCGCGGCGGCGGCACGGGCTTGTCCTGGCGCTCCGGCTTCAAGTCGGCCAGGTCGAACTTGATCTGGAGCATCTCCTCGGCAAACGGGATGAAATCCGGCATATCGGGGCCGGAGATGGCATAGCGGCTGCCTGTCACGTACACTGAGCGGTCGGGGCGCACGACGAACCGGGTATCCTTGAAGCCCCACTTGTGGCCCCAGAGTGTATCGTCCAGGGCGCCAGCACGTCGGTCAAGGTCTTTATCGGCCATACCTCTACTCCTGAGCTGATGTCGGGGTGAAATTATGGCGCAGGTTGAGGCGCGGCGCAATTCAGCGTCGGCATTCTTGTGCCGCTGCCGTGCGGGGCGTATAATGACCCCGTCCCGTACCCCTTGCTCCACAGGGTCGCGGCGTGACCCCTAGAAACGCG
Organism: Anaerolineae bacterium; assembly: GCA_026129385.1. Classification (GTDB taxonomy): domain Bacteria; phylum Chloroflexota; class Anaerolineae; order Epilineales; family JAHCIE01; genus JAHCIE01. The sequence goes on along the minus strand of JAHCIE010000022.1, from coordinate 3,791 downwards.
GATGGCATGAATCGGCTCGGCATCGTGTTCATGATCGCACTGGCTATCTACCTGGCCTATCGCTTCTGGTGGATGGGCTACAAGTTAGGCGAGAGCATGGGCTGGGGTGGGCCACTGGTCGCGGCGACGACGTGCCTGGGCCTGCTGGCCTTCGCGGGTGGTGGGCTGTGGTGGGCGACGCGGCAAGGGCCTCGTAAGGGCGGCTCGTGATTCGCGGCCTATCGGCCGCTGAGGGGTTGGCATGGTCATCCTGCCTCTGAAGCTGTGGCGGCGCGAATTCGCCGGGTACAACCTGACCACTTTCCAGAAGGATACCCTCGCGGGGCTGACAGTGGCGGCGGTGGCGTTGCCGCTGGCCCTGGCCTTCGGTGTGGCGGGCGGCGCGACGGCGGCGGCGGGCGTGATCACTGCGGTCGTAGCCGGCATCGTCATCGGCGCCCTGGGCGGCTCGCCCTACCAGGTCTCCGGACCCACCGGGGCGATGTCGGCGGTGCTCATCGTGCTGTCGTCGCGCTACGGTATGCCCGGCGTGTGGGTGGCGGGGGTGCTGGCGGGCACGATGATTATGGCAGCGGGCGTCTTTCGTCTGGGCAAAGTCGTTGCGTTTATTCCCTCCCCGGTCATCGCCGGATTCACTTCGGGCATTGCCCTCATTATCGCCATCGGCCAGATCGACAATTTCCTTGGAGTGAAGACGCCCGCCGCCGAGAACAGCGTTGAGAAGCTGCTCGGCTACGTGACCCACCCTGTCACGCCCAACTGGGAGGCCGTCGCCGTCGGGTTCCTGGTCATCGCCGTGATGATCATCGCGCCACGCTGGACACGCGGCGTGCCCGGTTCACTGGTGGGCATCATCCTGGCGACGCTGCTGGTGGCCGCACTGGGATGGGACGTACCCACCATCGGCGAGATACCGCGCCAGCTCATCCTGGATGACCGGCTCAAGCTCGGCGACATTCCCTGGGGCGACGTACCCCAACTGGTCATCCCCGCCGTGTCCATCGCCGCCCTGGGGGCCATCGAGAGCCTGCTATGCGCGTCGGTCGCGGGCAACATGACCCGCGTCAAGGCCGACAATGACCAGGAACTCATCGCCCAGGGCATCGGCAACATCGTCATCCCCTTCTTCGGCGGCGTGCCCGCCACGGCGGCCATTGCCCGCACCAGCGTCAACATCAAGAGCGGCGCGCAGACGCGCATGTCCAGCATCATCCACGCGGTGGCGATTTTGATCGCCGCGCTATTGTTTGGCCCCATCATCGCGCGTGTGCCCCTGGCCGCGCTGGCAGGGGTGCTGATGGTAACGGCGTGGCGCATGAACGAGTGGCACACCATCCAGTTCCTGTTCAGCCACCGCCTCAAGGGGGCGATTACCGCGTTCCTGGTGACGATGCTGGCAACAGTGTGGCTGGACCTGACCCAGGCCATCCTGTTGGGCGTGGCCCTGTCGACCATTATCTTCCTGCGCCAGATCAGCGACATCCGTATCGAGCGTCAGGAGGTTGACCTTCAGCGCATGCAGGCCCAGGGCCACACCCTGACCACAGCCTGCCCCCTGGTGCATGTGTACTTCATCAGCGGGCCGCTGTTCTTCGGCGCGGCGAACATTTTCAGCGAAACGGTGGCCGGGGCGGGACCGTCGAAGATCGCCATCCTCAGTATGCGCGGCGTGCCCCTTATCGACGTGATGGGCGTCCAGGCGTTGGAGGGGATCCTGGAACGGCAGCGCAGCCAGGGCGGCGATCTCTACCTGTCGGGGGTACAGCCGGACGTGCGTCGCTTGCTCGACCGCGCGAGCTTCACCGGCAGGCTGGGCGAAGACCACTTTTTCTGGCGCGCGGACCAGGCCATCCTGGAAGCCGAGCGTCGGCAAGCCAGCCAGCCGTGCCCCTTCTGCGACCGCGCGGGCAACACCTGCACGTATGCAGAGTCACAGGCCGTGACAGTGACGCTGGTCGACTCCATGGCGGGCGAGGTGGAGGATTTTCCAGAGGCCAGAGACTAGGGATTCAGAGATTGGCGAGGCGACATGAAACTGTGGGGTGGGCGGTTCGAGGCGCAGACGGACGAGTTGATGGAACAATTCAACGCCTCCATCGGCTTTGACTGGCGCATGTACGACGCGGACATCGGCGGCTCGGTGGCCTACGCCAAAGGGTTGGCGCGGGCAGGGCTGATCACACCCAGCGAGGCCGAAACCCTCATCGACGGCCTGGAGAAGGTGCGCCAGGAGTTCGCGGCGGGCGAGTTCGAGATTCGCCTGTCGGACGAGGACATTCACACCGCCGTCGAGCGGCGGCTGTACGAGCTGGTCGGCAGCGTGGCGGGCAAGCTCCATACCGGCCGCAGTCGCAACGACCAGGTGGCGACCGATATGCGGCTGTACACGCGGGCCGCGCTGGGGCGGGTATTGGCCGCGCTCACCAATGTCCAGGCCGCTCTCCTGTCCCAGGCCGACGCGCATCGCGATGTGCTCATGCCAGGCTACACCCACGTCCAGCGCGCCCAGCCGGTCCTGTTCTCCCACTGGCTGATGAGCAGCTTCTGGGCGCTGCAACGCGACCGCGAGCGGCTGACCGAGGCGCTGGCGCGGGTCAACGTGCTGCCCCTGGGGTCGGGCGCGCTGGCGGGCAACGCCCTGGGCGTCGATCGCGCCTTCCTGGCTGAGGAGTTAGGCTTCGCCACCGTCAGCCCCAACAGCATGGACGCCGTCGGCGATCGCGACTTCGTGGCCGAGACGCTATTCGCAGCGGCGATGGTCGGCCTCCACCTGAGCCGCCTGGGCGAGGACCTGGTGATGTACAGCAGCGCCGAGTTCGGCTTTGTGACGCTGGACGAGGCCTACGCCACCGGGTCGAGCCTGATGCCCCAGAAGCTCAACCCCGACAGTATGGAACTGGTGCGCGGCAAGGCAGGGCGGCTGGTAGGCAACCTCGTCAGCGTGCTGACGCTCCTCAAGGGTCTGCCATCGACCTACGACAAGGACCTCCAAGAGGACAAGGAGCCACTGTTCGACAGCCTCGACACGCTGCACCTGACGCTGCCGGTCGTGGCCGGTGTCATCCGCACCCTGCGCATCCACCCCGAACGCATGGCGGCCGCCCTGGACGACGGGATGTTGGCGACGGACCTGGCCGACTACCTGGTGCGCCAGGGCGTGCCTTTCCGCGAGAGTCACGGCGTCGTGGGTCGTCTGGTCCGGGCGGCCCAGGCGCAGGGCGTGCCCCTGCGCGACTTGCCCCTCGACGCCTATCACGAAGCTGACCAGCGTTTCGGGCCAGATGTCTACACCGTATTCGACATGCGCCAGTCGGTGGCCCGCCGTGACAGCATCGGCGGTACAGCCCCGTCGGCGGTGGCGCTGCAACTCCAGCAGGCGCGCGCCCTGCTCAACCAGGGTTAGCTTGGACGCGGTGTGGTGGGACGGGTGGGTGGCGCGGCTGCGCGCGATGGTTCCCGACGCCGTCGCCATCCTCGCGGCGGGCAGTCACGCTCGCGATGAGGCGGGGCCGCATAGCGACGTGGACATCCGCGTGCTGCGGCCGGCGGGCGAGACTACGTACCATGCCCTCTTCGAGCGCGCCTCGACCGGCCGCCTGCGGCACGTATCCGTGGAGGTTACGTCATTAGGGGAGTGGGCCGCCGAGGCGGACGAGCCGGCCGATTGGGCGCTGAACCTGCCCAGCGAGCAGATCGAGCGCGTGGTGTGGGCGACGCCGGAGGCCGCCGCCCACCTGGGCGAGACCCCCCGCAGGCGACAGGCGGCCGGCGCGCTGGAGCTTGAGGATTTC
>JAHCIE010000219.1 GCA_026129385.1 Anaerolineae bacterium | reverse complement strand
CTGGAAGAAATCAATCGCCGCCGCGCGGCTCAGGGCCTCGGCCCCGCCGTGAGCAACACCACCCTCCAGCGCATCGCCCAGACCTACAGCCAGTTGATGTACGACACCAACTGCTGGAGCCACTACTGCGACGGTACGCCCTGGTCACGCATGCAGGCGGGCGGCTACGATGCTGAGGCCTTCAGCGAGGTTATCGGGCGAGCCTTCCCGACCCCCGAGGACGAGGTTCAGGGCTGGATGGACAGCCCCGCCCACCGTGACATCATCATGAACTCGAAGGATGGGTTCCAGATCGAGATGGGCTGCGGCTGGGATACGACGCTATTCTACGCGACCTGTGATGTGGGCTACCGGCGGCTGAGCGGGACCCCCACCGCCACGCCGCCACCGTCCGCAACACCGCCACCGTCCGCAACACCGACCCGCACCAACACCCCGACACCGACGGCCACGCAGACGGCCACTGCCTCACCCACGCCGACGCGAACGCCAACCGTCACCATGACGCCGGGCCTGCCGCCCCCGCCCGGCACGCCCACCTGGACGCCGACACCGCCAGCGGCGACGGCCACCCCCACCAGCCGACCACCGGCCACCGCGACGGCAACGCTTCCTGCCCCCGGCGGCACCGAGATCGCCCTGACACCGCCGAGCAACGTCGTGGGCTGGGTGAGCAGCGCCGGCGCGAAGAACTGGGGCGACAACAAGATCTACGTAGGTGTCTACTATAACCAGGTGTACATCGGCGGCATCCAGTTCCCCCTCCTCGATATCCCGCGCGATGCGACCATCAGCGGCGCGCAGCTTGAGCTGACAGGCCAGTCTACCGACTTCCTATCCACGGCCACCCCCGGCGATTGGAACGTGCGCTGGCTCGATAAGGCCATCAACAACCGGTTTGCTGGCATCGACTTCCAGTCTCTCAACGCGGCTACGGTCGTCAACACGCTGTCGCCGACCATGAACCCGCCCGATTTTGGCCGCCTCCGCAAGAACATCCTCACCTTCAACCCCGAAGAGATTCGCATGTTGCAGGAGTTGCGCGCCACAACGGATTTCATCAGCTTCCGCATCGACGGCCCCCGTAGTGGCTCGCAGGTCCAGGTCATGACGTGGGACAGTGGTTGGGGCAATGGCGGCCTCGGCGCGAGTGCGCGGCCCGTGCTTCGAGTGTGGTACTGGCCGGCCGGTGGACAGCCGCCGACCACCACGCCCATCCCGCCCACGGCCACGGCCACGCCGACCAACACCCCCACCGCCACCTGGACGCCCATCCCACCCACGGCCACGGCCACGCCGACGCCGACCGATACGGCCACGCCCACCGCGACAGCGACGTGGACCCCTGTGCCGCCCACGGCCACGGCGACACCCATCCCACCCACCGCCACGCCGTCGGCGACGCCCGTGCCGGTGCTCAAGACAGCTGAGATTGTCCCCGCCAGCAACCAGGTCGGTTGGGTCATCACCCTCGACACTGCCAGCAATCACCTGGGTGACGACGACATCTACACGGGCAAGTGGGGCAACTACGTTTATTACGGTCTGCTCCAGTTCAACGTGGGCGGTCTGCCCGCCGACGCAAAGATCGAGAGCGCGGAACTGGTGCTGTATACCCAGACCCGCGACTACGTGGCCGACGGCGCGTGGCAGGTACAGCTGCTCGGCCCCCCAGTCGACGCGGGCTTCCCCAGCATCACCTTCCCGCAGGTCGACGCCGCCCCCGTCCTCGGCCCCGTCGGCGACCTCATCCCGGCCGCCGCTATCGCCACGCCCGGCGGCGCCAATGTTGTGACCCTATCCGCCGAGCGCATCGCCGACGTGCAGGCGCGCATCACGAGCACCGGTAAGGTCAGCCTGCGCATCGACGGACCGCCCGCCGACGGCATGACCTACTCCATGCAGTCGTGGGATTCGGGCTATGGCTACGGCGGCCTGGGCCCCGACTTCAAGCCCATCCTGCGGCTGCGCTTCCTCACGGCCCTCGCCGAGCCGTGACGCGCACCGCGCGACGACCATGACCCGCCACGCGGCCCACGGTAAGCGCTACCGTGGGCCGCGTGAGTCTGTTGAGGCCAGGCAGGGGCTAATCGCCGCCGGTTCCGGCCGGCGCGCGGATGCGTAGGATAGCCGGGGCGGCCAGCAGCACCACGACGCCGATGATCAGCGCACCGAGCACGATGGCGCGCGGCGCGCCCGCGACCGGCCCCAGGCGCTCAGTCGCGGCAACGACGCCGAAGCCGCGCAAGGCCCCCAGGGCGATGCGGGCAACACCGCCAGGAACCTCTGCCCCCAACTCCCGCGCCACGGCGGCGACCGCCAGCGCGCCGAGGGAGGGCAGGCCAATGAGGGTGGCGGCGTAGAAGCTCATGACCCGCCCACGCACCTCGTTCGGCGTGCGCAGCTGGATGGTAGTGGAGATCATCGTCGTGAATACAGTGGCCGAGACGCCTACGACAATCAACAGCAGCAGGCCAAGCCAGAACCACGGACTGAGGGCGAAGAAGGCCAGGGCCAGGCAGAGGGCAATGCCGCTGACGACCATCACGCGGCCCTGAGCGCGCAGGTTGCGTACCGAGGACAGGCCCAGCGCACCGACCAGCGCGCCCAGCCCGGCTGCCGAGAGCAACTGGCCGTAGCCACTGGCGCTGGTATGCCAGATATCGTCGGCGAAGATGGGTAGCAATTGCTGATACGAACGCGCGAACAGGGCGGCCAGGGATGACATCATCAGCATGACCAGAATCAGCCGATGGCGCAGGATGAAGCGCACGCCGCCTAGCAGGGCCTCTCGCCAGGGTTCCGTGCGGCGCGGCGACGGCGGCACGTCACGCATGGCGGCCAACGCGCCGATGACTGCCAGGTAGCTGATCGCGTTGAGTAGGTACAGCCAGCTCGCACCCACCAGCCCCAACATGGCGCCGCCGAGGGCGGGGCCGATGAGCGCGGCCCCCGTGTAGGTCGCCGAGTTCAGCGACAGAGCGTTGAGCAGATGCTCGCGCGGCACGAGTTCCGGTATCAGCGACTGGCGCGCCGGATTGTCGAAGGCGAGGCACAGCGCCTGGAAGAACGACGCCGCCAGAATCCAGCCTGGCGTCAGTCGCTCTGTCCAGGCCAGGCCAGCCATGACGGCCGCCGACAGGGCCGCCGCGCTCTGGGTGACGTACAGCAGGCGCACCCGGTCCACGCGATCGACGAAGATACCGCCAACAGGCGTCAGGAAGGTCATAGGCAGGGCGAAGGACAGCCCCAAGTAGCCGAGAAACAGGGGGTTATTGCCGGTGAGCTTGTAGATGAGCCAGCTCTGGGCGATGTTCTGCATCCACGTGCCCATGTTGGACACGATGAGCCCTGCCCAGATGAGGGTGAAATTGCGGTGGCGTAGGGCTGGGTAGCGCGCCGCCTTCATCGTCGTGGCGCTCATAGCAGGCTCCGCTCAAAGATAACGCCCCCTCGCGGGAGGAGGGGGCGGCATGCGCTCAGCGAGGCGTCTCGCTAGTAAAGCCCGTACTGGCTCAGGCTCGCGCCGCCATCGACCTCGGCGTGCCATGTCAGGCCCCAGAAGGCCGCGAAGGGGTCGAATTCGTAGTCGGGGGCGGAGCGTGGCAGGCGCACCGCCAGCAGGCCGCCATCGCTGCCCAGGTCCAGGTGACCGTCGACTTCCATGACGAAGGACACCTCGTCGTCACCGTAGTGGTCCCAGGTGCGCAGATGGATGTAACCCATCTGGTTGTCCATCGTGACATTGTCGCAGTTGGCGAAGGGCTGCAACGCCTCACCCAGGTCTAGCTCGCGGCTGCGACGGCCAGGCCGATGCGGTCCGCTGAGCTGAACGCCGATCATCAGCCCCTCCTCGTCGAAATCGAGGGTCAGCGGGCACGGCAGGCTACGGCTCACGGAACGGCGGCGGGCAGGCTGAAGAATAAGGGCAACCTCGTCCCTGGGGACGTTGTACACCAGACGGAAGTCACAGTGTCGTTCGTGCTCGATCTCGAATTTGTCTCGATTAGAGGGATCGCGGTTCTCCGCGGGGGATGATCTCATTGCGGGTTTTGTCGTCCATCCAGTACAGGCTACAGTCCGATGCCGACAATTCTATCATAAGACTGGCCCAGGCCCAAATCGCCGCGCCATCTCACCCCCATCGACGACCAGGCTGTGGCCGGTGATGAAGGGGCTGGTAAGCAAGAATAGCACCGCCCGCACCACGTCATCGGGGGCGCCAATGTGGCCGACCAGGGTCCGCTGGACGAGTCGCTCTATCTGCTCCGCGCTCATCGTGTCAGGGGGCAGGATGATGCCGGGCGCGACGCTATTGACGCGCACCGCCGGGGCGAGGGCCTGGGCGAGGCTGAGGGTCAGGTTCTCCAGCCCCGCCTTGGCCGCTGAGTGGGGGACAAAGCTGGGGTAGGGGGCACGGGCAGCGATGTCGGTGATGAAGACGATGCTGCCCCGCGACGCGGTCAGGGCGGGCGCGGCGGCCTGGGCGATGAAGAAGGCCGCCTTGAGAGTCACGTCCACAGTGTCGTCCCAGGCGGCCTCGGTCACGTGGCCGAAGCGAGCAGCATGGAACGGGCTGGCGGCGTGGACCAGGATATCGAGGCGGCCGAATTCGGCCAGCGCGGCGTGTACCAGCGCCTGGCTCTGGTCAACGTGGTTCAGGTCGGCCTGGAAGGCGACGGCGCGGCGATCTAAGGCCTGGCTGGCAGCGACAACCGCCGCCGCATCGTCGGCCGACCCAGCGTAGTGAACGGCGACATCCGCGCCCGCCGCTGCCAGGCCGCGGCTGATGTGCCCACCGAGGCGGCGCGCGCCGCCGGTGACCAGGGCGACCCGGCCGGCCAGGGCGTCAGCGCTGGGCCATGCGCTCATCGACCGCCGCCAGGAACTGGGCGACGCTGCGGCGCGCGCCACCGAAGGACAGCGGGCCGACCGGCGAACGGCCCTGGGCATCCACCTGCACACCCCCTTCCTCGGAGCGGACGGCCACGGCCAGCACATCGTTCCACAGCGGGCCAGGCACGGCGATCTGTAACGTGCCGCCGCTGATGGGCGTCATGCGCTGGCTGACGACCTGCCAACGACGCCCCCAAGAGCGTTGGCTCTCGGCGGCGATGATGACCTCGCGCACAACATCGTTGGGCGGCGCAGTCGTGTAGACGCGGGAGCGCAGGGCGGGCGGCGCGGTCGGGCTGGTTAGGACAGGCTGCATCCCGAAGTCGAAGCTTGCGCCCGTGACGATGCCGCCGAGTAGCAGGCCCACGCCGAGGACAAGACCGGCCACGCCGCCGTAGAGCGTCCAGCGCGCCCAGTCCCGCGTGCGATTGAGGAAGTAGACAATCAGTAGCACAGCGCCGAGCAGCAAAAAGAGAACGAAAAACTCCCACGGGAACAAGGACGGATTCATACGCTGAGGACAATCTTTCCAAATTGCTGGCCCTCTTCGAGCAACCGATGCCCCGCCTGAATCTCCTTCAGCGGCAACACGCGGTCCACGACGGGCTTCAGCCGTCCCTGGAAGACCAGCCGCATCACGGTGTTAAACTCCGCCTGGCTGCCCATCGTCGAGCCGATGATGAACGGCTGCTTCCAGAAGATGATACGAATGTCGGTCTCCCCCATCGGCCCTGTCGTCGCGCCGTAGGTGACGATGCGGCCGCCCTTGCGCACGGCCCGCAGGCTGCCCTTCCACGTCGCCGCGCCGGTGTTTTCCAGAACAACGTCGACGCCGCGCTTCCGGGTGCGCTGCCAGATCTCGCGGCTGAAGTCCGACGTGGTGCGATCGATGATCTCGTCCGCGCCCAATGCCCGCGCGGCGT